>DATGEL010000140.1 GCA_035310145.1 Dehalococcoidia bacterium | reverse complement strand
CTGCGTCCGTCAGTTCTCCCCGCCCGACCATGCCCAGCTCCTGTGGTGTGCACACCCTCCTGCACAGGATACCGGGCAACGGGTCCATTCATCAGACAGACCCTAATCACTTGACCCATTACAACTTGTCACACCCCCGGCGGTCGGCGATGGGCGGGGCGACACCCCACACACCGCGGCGCTACCATAGCCGCACAGCCGGATCGAGGAGGCAGAGCATGACCGCCGCGCCGTACGTCGCGCGCCCCAGGCGCAGCATCTGGATGAACGGGCTGGAAACGGACGAGCCGACGCCCGCCCAGCGCGCCGAGCAGCAGCGCCGCCTCTCCGAGCGGCTCGGCGCTCCGGTCGAGCTGCCGCCCGTGCCGCCGCTCACCGCCCTGCAACTGCGTCGGCCGCGCATCACGCCGCCCGATTCGCTCGCCGCCTTCTGCTTCAGCGATACGTACGAACGGGCGCTGCACAGCAAAGGCGACCGGCTGGAAGAGATTCGCGGCGTCTTCAAGAACCCGCCGGACATCGTCGCCCACCCGCGCGACGAGCAGGAGCTGGAGGCTGTGCTCGACTGGTGCTCGCGCAGCGGCCACGTGGCGATCCCTTACGGCGGCGGCTCCTCGGTGGTGGAAGGCGTCACGCCGCCCGAAGGCTACGACGCCGTGGTCACGATCGATATGGACCAGTTCGACCGCGTGCTGGAGATCGACGCGACCTCGCGTGCGGCCCGCATCCAGGCAGGCGTCTTCGGCCCGGCGCTGGAAGACCAGCTGCGCCCGCATGGCTTCACCCTGCGCCACTTCCCGCAGAGCTTCACCATGTCCACGCTGGGCGGCTGGATCGCCACGCGTTCCGGCGGTCACTACGCCACGAACCACACGCACATCGACGAGTTCGTCGAGTCGGCGCGCATGCTCACGCCAGCCGGCTGGTGGGAGGCGCGGCGGCTGCCCGGCGGCGGCGCCGGCCCGGACCCGAACCGCCTCGTCTGCGGCAGCGAGGGCATCTTGGGCATCATCAGCGAGGCGTGGATGCGCATCCAGGCGCGGCCGCGCTTCCGCGCCACGGCCGGCGTGACCTTCTCTACCTGGGAAGGCTGCTACGAGGCGGCGCGGCGCATCGTGCAGACCAAGCTCTGGCCGGCCAACCTGCGCGTGCTCGACCCGGCGCTGGCACAGGACGCGGCAGGTATGGATGGGCGGCAGGCGCTGCTGATCATCGGCTTTGAGTCGGCCGAGCTGCCGCAGGACGAGGCGGTGCGGCAGGCGGTAACGATCGCGCGGGACGCCGGCGGCCAGGTCGAGGACGACGAGATCCTGATCTCCGGCTCCGGCCAGCCTACGGGGCGCGGCGGCGCGGTGGGCGCCTGGCGCGACGCCTTCATCCCCGGCACGGGCGCGGAGATCATGCCGCCGGGCATCGGCCTGGTCAGCGGCACGTTCGAGACTGCGATCACCTGGGATCGCTGGCCGGCCTTCGACGCGGCGGTGCGCGAGGCGGCGCAGCGGGCGCTGAACGAGATCTGCGGCGGCGGCACGCTGAACTGCCGCTTCACGCACGTCTACACGGACGGCCCGGCGCCCTATTACAGCTTCGCCGGGCGCTACCGACCCGGCCTCACCCACACGGATTGGCTGGCGCTGAAGACGGCGGCCTCGGACGCGATCATCACGGCGGGCGGCACGATCACGCACCACCACGCCGTGGGTCGCCAGCACCGCCCCTGGTACGACCAGGAGCGGCCGGAGCCGTTTGCGATCGCGCTGAAGGCGGCGAAGCAGGCGCTGGACCCACACGGCGTGCTCAACCCCGGCGTGCTGATCGACCCGTGAGCTTCGGCCCTCACCCCCGGCCCCTCTCCCAATCCTGGGCGAGGGGGGACTTACGGCCGGGAGTTTGAGGCTGAAGGCGTGGCTTCCCGGCCACCTGCAGGGGCGCACACCGTGCGCCCCACGCCCTCTGTTCCCTGGTCCCTGTTTCCTGTGCCCTGTTCCCTATGAGAGGCGCACGGGCAGCCGCTTGATGCCGCCCACGTGCAGGCTGCCGGGCACCAGCTCGGCCGGGCCGGCCAGCTCCATGCGCGGCAGCAGCGGCAGCAGGGCGCGCAGCATCACGCGCAGCTCCCAGCGCGCCAGGTTGGCGCCCAGGCAGAAGTGCTCGCCGTAGCCCCCGAAGGCGTAGTGCGGGTTCGGGTTGCGCGTGATGTCGAAGCGGTACGGGTCTGTGAAGACCGCTTCGTCGCGATTGGCCGACGGATACCAGACGGCGACGGTCTCGCCCTTGCGGATGCGCTGGCCGCGGATCTCCGTGTCCGCCAGGCAGGTGCGCACGAACTGGATCACGATCGAGGTCCAGCGCAGGATCTCCTCCACGGCACTCTCGACGAGATTGGGGTTCTCGATCAGCAACTGCAGCTGGTCCGGGTGCTGCAAGAGCGCCTGCACGCCGCCCGTGAGCGAGTTGCGTGTCGTCTCGTTGCCGGCGGCCAGCAACAGGTTGATGTAGGCCAAAAGCTCCTTGTGCGTCAGCGGCTGCCCGTCCACATCGGCGCGCACGAGCATGCTGATCAGGTCGTCGCCCGTGGCGCCTTCGTCGCGCCGCTTCTCGATCAGCCAGGTGGTGTAGTCCTCCCACTCGCGTTCCACCGTGCGGATCGTCGCCTCGCGGTCCTGACCGGGCAGTTGAAACTCTGGGTCGGCCGCGGCGCCGCGCGTCTCCGTCCAGTAGAAGACGCGCTCCCAGTCCTGGCGCGGCACCGCCGCCAGCTCGCAGATCGCGGCCACGGGCAGCTTGCAGGCCAGCGCGTGCACGAAATCGATCGCCTCGCCCGCGGGCAAGCGCTCCGCGAGCACGTTGCCAAAGTCCGCGACGTAGCTGTCGGCGAGCTTGTCGAAGTGTTGCTCCAGCAGGGTCATCGCCCTGGGCGTGAACTTCTTGCTGGTCAGCCCGCGGTACTGCCGGTGCTGCGGCGGGTCCATGAACACGAGGTCCGGCGGGTCGCTGGCGGCGCCGCCGTAGCGCTGTGCCCGGATCTCGCGGCTGCGGTTGCCGATGTCGATGCTGTCGATGTCGGCCAGGCGCAGCCGCTGCGTGTTGGAGAAGAGGTCCGGGTTGCGCGAGACCCAGGCGATATCCTCGTACTTCGTCAGCGCCCAGAACGGCTCGAAGCCGGGGCGCTGGTACCAGTAGACCGGCGCCTCGCGCCGCAGCAGATCCCACTCGCGCCAGGGATAGCCGCGCGTGACGTAGCGGCTCGTGTCCGTGATGTCGAGGGTATCGAGGGTGATCGGCTCGGCTGCCTGGACCATCGCACGCTCCCTGTAAGCTCCGGCTGCAAAGCCGGCGAACCGCTGCCGCTGCACGCCCAGGCGCAGGAATCGTGCACCGGCTTTGAAACCATCGGCGTATCGCCGCCATGCTGGCGCTTAGTATAAGAGGGCGCCGTGGCGCGGACCACGATCGAGTCGCCGCCGCCGCCTTCGCCGGATTCCATATTCGTTGAGCATGGGGGAACCGGTGCCAGCACTTGCGCGTCCCGACGGGGCCACGATCCATTACGAAGTGCTCGGGCAGGGCTACCCGCTGCTGCTGATCGCGCCGGGCGGCGTCAGCAGCGAGATCGGCTCCTGGGAGCGCTCGACCATCAATCCCTTCAAGGCCTTCGCCGCCGACTTCAAGCTGATCGGCATGGACCAGCGCCACGCCGGCCAGAGTCACGCGCCGGCGGTGCCCTTCTCCTACGACCTGACCGTGGCCGACCAGCTTGCCGTGCTGGACGCGGCCGGCGCCCGGCGGGCGCACGTGCTGGGCGGCTGCATCGGCTGCGCCCACGCCTGGCGCCTGATCCACGACGCGCCCGAGCGGATCACGGCCGCGGTCTGCCAGGACCCGGTGGGCCTGGACGAGACGAACACGCCCGGCACCTTCTACCGCATGTTCGACGAGACGATCCGTCTGGCGCGGGCGGAAGGCATAGCGGCCGTGGTGCAGGCCGCGCACGAGAACCCGGTCTTCGCGCAGAACAACGCCGCCGGCCCCTTCGCCGCCCGCCTGCACGCCGATCCCGCCTTCCGCGATGAGTTGAGCGCGATGACGATCGAGCGCTACGCCGCGCTGATCGTGCGCTTCCGCGACGGCGTCTGGCCGGCGACCCCGCCGTTCTTCACCGTCCCGCGCGAGTGGATGGCGCGCTGCCCGGCGCCGCAGCTCGTGCTGCCCGGCAGCGACGCCTTCCACCCCACCGGCATCGCCCACCTGATCTGTCAGACGGCGCCGCGTGCCGCCTGCCTGGACGTGGATTGCCGCGCCCCGGCGAAGCTGGCCGCGACGATCGAGACGATTCGCCGCTTCCTGCTGGAGCACGTGCCGGCGTAGCGTGCCGCTCGGCCCTCACGTCATGCACGTACCCTCTCCCAGGATTGGGAGAGGGGCGATCCTGCGTTGAGCGTTCTAGCGGGTGTGGGGCTAACCGACGCGCGGCGGGCCGGGCAGCGGGGCGTCGAAGCCGTGCGGCAGCAGCTCGCGCAGCGTCCAGCGGCGCAGGCCGCCGTCGTGGCCGCGGCTGTCCACCGCCAGCTCGGGCGCGAACTCGGCCAGCGCCTGCCGGCAGAGGCCGCAGGGCGCCACCGGCTCGGCGGCGCTGGCCGTCAGCGCCAGGCGGCGAAAACGGCGGGCGCCGGCGGCAACCGCGCTCACCAGCGCCACGCGCTCGGCGCAGATCGTGGCGCCGAACGAGCGGTTCTCCACGTTGCAGCCGCCGAAGACGCGGCCGTCCTCCGCTTCGAGCGCCGCGCCCACGCGAAAGCCGGAGTAGGGGGCGTAGGCGCGGGCCAGCATCTCCCGCGCCAGATTCGCGAGTGCATCCACGGCGTCAGCGCCGGCCGCCGGGCTGCGGGCCGCGTGCCGCGGGCGCCTGGCGGTGGAAACGGATGCGGCTGTGCGCAAGATCGGGCTGCGCCACGAAGCCGGCCGCCAGCCAGGCCCGCGCCCGCGGCGGCGGCTTGCCGTGCACGCCCTGCCAGAAGGGAACGCTTTGCGAGCCCCGCGGCAACGATGCGCCGATGATGCGCTCGATCTCGGCGAAGGTGAGCGTCACATCGCTGTGCTCGCCGGCGAGGCGGCGCAGGTGAGCGCCCAGCGGCAGGTACTTGTCCTTAATCGGCATGCGCGGATCGTACGGGAGAAGCCGTATTCAGGGAACAGGGCGAAACGCACTCCGGCAGCGGGACACGGTCCGCGGCCAGCACAACCGAACGGAGTAGCCTCGCCCCGCTTTGATCGCCGATCGTCGCCTGCCTCTCAGCCCTCTCTCAGGGAGCGTGGCTAGCGTGGGTAGCGCCCCCGCCGCAGCGCGGAACGGATTGCGTGTCAGTTCGCAGGTCTCGCCGCCGCCGGCCGCGGCGCTCGCCACGGCATCTGCGCCTGCTCCGGCTGCTGTTGCTGGTGGCCGCATTGCCTGGTTGGTGCGCCGGCCCGCGCGTGGCCCGCCCGGCGCACGCCGCCGATGCGGCCACACCGGTTCCGGCCGCCGGTCTCACCGTCTCCACGCCGGCCGCGAGCACGCCCGCAGCATCCGGCGGTGCCCTGCCGGCGACCAAACCAGCGTCCCCGCCCGCCGCGGTCTCGCCGGCGGCCGGCAATGCACCCCCCGCCGCCGCACCCACGGCACAGCCGGCTTCCAGCACGGCACTCGGCGCCACGCCCGCCGGCCCAGGCACAACCGGACATCCTGCCGCTGCGGATACGCCTGCCCCGGCGTCCGCGAGCACGCCGGCCGCCGTTGCCTCGCCCTCGGGTGCCGGCCCTGGCGCCCCGGGCGCCGCTGGCGGCGCTCCGGCCGCGGCCCCCACGCCGACACCATTTCAGCCACTGCCGATTGTGCCGGTCACGCCGGTGATGGGATCAAATCAGACGCCTGGCCCGCCGCCGACCGCGGCCCCAGCCGCGGGAGCAGGGGGCGCCGGGCCGCCGGGCGGGGCAGGCGCGGCGAGCGCGCCGTTGCCGCCGTCGGCGCACAGCCATGCGCCGGGAGCGGGCCTCATCTTGCTCATTGCGTTGGGAGCCGCGCTGAGCTGCGTGCTGGTCGTATGGGCTGCGGGTCTGGTCTATCGCGGCGAGGAACCGATCGGCAGGAGGGCGGAAGAGAGGCGCTCCTCACGCCGCTGAAGGCGGCTCAGGCGTGCGGTGCGCGGTCGCCAAGGGGGCGGTCGTAGCCGACGCGATCGAGGCCGTAGACGTGCGCCGCATGGACGAGCACGCCCGCGCCCCAGCCCAGCAGCGGCCAGTAGAACCACCAGCTGCCGGGTGTGGCCACGTTGATCAGAAAGAGCGCGAGGTTGATCAGCAGATAGGCGGTGAGGTGCGCCTGAAAATCGTGCAGCTCGCGCGCCCGCCGTCGAGTGCGCCGCAGGGCTGCTTTCGTTCGCACCAGCTCCGCTTCCACGTATTCGTCTCCTCGCGCCGGCCCAAAACACTGCGCCGTCTTGGCGCTACAGGTTTCTACGTGTAGTGTGCCCTGCGCCGGCGGGATGCGCATGCGGCGCTGGACCGGGCCTGCCCACCGTCGTTAGGCGCGCCGCGGAGATCCGGATCACCCCGGCAAAAAGTCGCGGACCTGGCGCAGAGCATGGCCGCGGCTGGCTGCACGGTAAGCAGATGCCGCCGCGCCGCTGCTCGCAGACCTTACGGATCGAACCGGCAGCGCCGCCGCAGCGCGGCCTCAAGCTGCAGGAGATAAACGTCGCGCGAGACGGTGACCGCGCCCAGGCTGGCCAGGTGCGCGGTCATGAACTGCGCGTCGAGCAACGCGTAGCCGCGTTCGCGCAGCCGGCGGCAGAGCACCAGGAAGGCGATCTTGCTCGCGTCCGTTTGCCGGCTGAACATCGACTCGCCGAAGAAGGCGCCGCCCAGCGCCACGCCGTAGAGCCCGCCCGCAAGCATACCGTCGCGGTACGCCTCGACGCTGTGCGCGAGGCCGGCCTCGTGCAGCGCCGTGTAGACGATGGCGATCTCCGCCGAGATCCAGGTCTCTGGACGGGCGGCGCAGGCGCGCAGCGTGGCCGCGAAGTCGTGATTGATGCGCACCTCGTAGACGCCGCGCCGGTACGTGCGCGCCAGCGAGTGCGAGATGTGCTCCTCGCCGGGCACGAAGATCGCCCGCTCGGCCGGCTCGTACCAGCCGATCGGGCCGTCGCGGCCCTCGACCATGGGAAACCAGCCGCGGCAGTAGGCGGCCACCACCAGTTGTGGTGTCAGGTGCTGGCGCATGGCCAGAGTGTAGCGCCGCGGCGGCCGCGCCCTCAGCCCAGCGCCAGCGCCAGCACGCCGACGACGATCGCGCTCGCGCCCGAGAGCCGGCGCCCGGCGTCACCTTCGCGCAGCAGCCGTGCGCCGAAGGCCGCGCCCAGCACGATGCTGATCTCGCGCGCCGGCGCCACGTAGCTGACGGGGCTGAGGCGCAGCGCGATCAGCACCAGGCCGTAGGCGAGCGGGCTGAGCACGGCCACGCCCAGCAGCGCCGCGCGGTTGCAGCGCAGCTCACCCGCCGCCCGCTTGCGCCGCGCGGGATTGCCCAGCACCGGCGCGGCCAGCGCCAGCGCGATCACCGCGATCGTGCCGTAGTTGTAGACCAGCGGGTTGACGTGCTGCACACCGCGTTTGTCCCACAGCGTGTAGGCGGCGATGCAGACGCCCGTCGCCAGCGCCAGCATGATCGCCCGGCCGGCGCCCGCCGGCAGCCCGCCGCGCCCCGGCGCCGTCATCACCAGCACCCCCAGCACGATCAGCGCCACGCCGCCCAGCGCCAGCGCCGATGGCCGCTCGCCGTAGAGCAGCACCCCGCCCGCCACGGCCACAGCCGGACCGGTGCCGCGCGCCAGCGGGTAGACGAGCGAGAGGTCGCCGATGCGGTAGGCGCGGGTGAGCAGCGTGAAGTAGGCCACCTGCAGGCAGCCGCTGAAGGCCATCCAGGCGAGGCCGTGGCCGTCGGGGGCGCCGCCGGCGAAGAGCACGAGCACGGCGATCAGCGGCAGATAGATGCCGATCGCCAGCGTGGCGAACAGCCAGGTGAAGGCGACCGTGTCGCGGGCGCGCTTGGCGAGCAGGTTCCAGGTGGCGTGGGCCACCGCCGCGCAGAGCACCAGCGCCAGCGTGAGCGGAGACACCACCGAATCCTTGCCGCGCAGGCTCCAGCGGCGTGGTTTCGACACGGGCGGGAGGCTCGCCGCGGCCGCGCACCGGCCGATCACGTGGCCGGTTTGGAGACCATCTGTCAGTGTGCACCGTCACGCCGGCACACGGCCAGCACCCGTGCGCCACGCGGCCCTCACCCTTTCGGCGGTAACTTTGCCACCAGCCTGTCGTTTTGTTTTTACAGATGGGTTCGAATCTGGCGCACAGGCTCGCCGTCGCCCGAGCCGTACAATCGTCGCCGGTCTTGAACCCATGGTGCAGACGGATGGGAGATCTGCAGTCGCCATCAGCGCGGCTGGCTCCAACTCCACGCACATGCTGTAATGATTCCGACACGGAATGATCCCGCGCGTGCGGGAGGGAAAGGGAACGAATTCGGTGGCCATCGCACCCGGACGCACGATTGCCGAGCTGGACACGATCGTGGAGGCGCTGCCCCACGCGCGGCGCAGCCTGTTCGAGCGCATCTTCGACATCCACGTCAGCCATGGCCGGCTGCTGCCGCCGGCAGAGATGGAGCCCTGGATCATCAAGCAGTTCGGCAGCCTCGATGCCACGCTCGAACAGAAGATCGTGCGCGTCACCAACCAGATCACGCTTGAGGGCGTGCTGTTCAACTGGCTGCGCTCCAGCCGGCCGATGTGGAAGGCGCCCTCGCTCGACCTTGAGGCCGAGCTGGAGAAGAACGCGCCGGCGGATCCGCTGCGCGACCCCTACCACGGCACGCCGGAAGACGTCTTCGGCCGCATCGAAGGCAAGTACTGTGTGACGGCCAGCAACATCGCCAAGTTCGACGGCTTCCACGGCCTCGTCGTCTTCCGCGAGCCGCATCCACTGGCCTGGACGCGCGAGGCGCTGCACGACTACATCGACACCGGCATGCGCTGGGCCGAGGCGGCGAACGCGATCGACGCCGACGCGCAGTACTACCTCTACATCTGGAACTGCCTCTGGCGGGCGGGCGCCTCGCTGCTGCACGGCCATGCGCAGGTGATGTTGGGCAAGGGCATGCACTACGCCGCCGTCGAGCAGCTGCGCCGCGCTGCGCTGCTCTACCAGGCGCAGTACCGCGCCAACTACTTCAACGACCTGTACGAGGCGCACGCCGACATCGACTGCGCCTTCTCGCGCGGCGACGTGCGCGTGATCGCCAACCTGGTGCCGAAGAAAGAGAACGAGGTCTTGCTGTTCGCGCCCTCGCTCTCCGACGATCTGAAGGACCGCATCTACGACGTGCTGGCCTGCTTCCGCGACCGCATCGGCGTCACCAGCTTCAACCTGGTGATGTACATGCCGCCGTTGGGCGACACGGAGGAGAACTGGGAAGGCTTCCCCGTGGTCGTGCGCATCGTCGACCGCGGCGACCCGATGGCGCGCACGGCCGACATCGGCGCCATGGAGCTGTACGCGGCCAGCGTCGTCTCCAGCGACCCCTTCCGCCTCGCCGCCGCCCTGGACGACGCGGTGGGAGGGTAGGGCGTGGCCTCACCCCCTGGCCCCCTCTCCATGGAATGGAGAGGGGGAAGCTGTGGGAGGGGTTGATTGGAGGGCGGGATGCGCGGGCCGTACAGGAAACCGCTGGTGAGCGGACGGGAGGTTGCGCGGGAACTGCGGCGGGAGCAGACGCCGGCGGAGGAGTGTTTCTGGGAGTTGGTGCGCAACCGCCGGTTCGATGATCACAAGTTCCGCCGGCAGCACCGGCTCGGCCCCTGGTTTCTCGACTTTTACTGCCCCGAGCTCCGCCTCGCCGTCGAAATGGACGGCCCGGTGCACGACGAGCAGCCAGAGCGCGACGCCTGGCGAGACGCCAGCATCGCCGGCGAAGCCCTTGTCCACGTCGCCCACCTCCGCAACGAAGACGTCCTCAACCATCCTGCCGCCGTCCTCGATCACCTCCGCGCGATCATCTCCCGACTTCCAAACAATCCCAGTACCGCAGCCTCCCCCTCTCCATCCCATGGAGAGGGGGCCGGGGGGTGAGGCCACGCAAGACCGTCCAACCCAGCACGAGATCCTCGACGCCGTGCAGCGCTTCCTGGACGGCGAGGTGGTGCCCGCCACCGAGGGCCGCACACAGTTTTTGGTGCGCGTCGCCGCCAACCTGCTGCGCACGCTCGACCGTGAGCTGGCGCTGGAGGAGGATCAGCTTGCCCGCGAGTGGCAGGGGCTGAACGAGCTGCTCGGCGCCGAACCGCCGCCCGCCGGCCGCGAGGCGTTGCGCGATGCGGTGCGCCGGCGAAACAGCGCGCTCTGCGAACAGATCCGCGCCGGCGCAGCCGACGAAGGCGCGGCGCGAGAACAGATTCTCGCCCACGTGCGCCGCGCGGTGCAGGACAAGCTCGCCGTCACGAATCCGGGCCTGCTGACACGCTAACAATTCTCAAGCTTGAACCATGCCGCGCCGCTGCCGCATGCTGAGGGCGTTCCCGCGCCCGCCGTGCCGGGCCCGTTCCGTACGCTCACGCCGCGCCCGGCATCGTGGCCGGGCGTCAGCGTCAGCCGGCAGCAAGCGTCACACGCGTCAAAGGAGCCGTTCCCGTGGTCGATTTCACGCTCTCGCCCGAGATCCGCGACCTGCGCGCCCGCGTCACCAGCTTCATGAACGAGCACATCTATCCGAACGAAGACGCGCTCGGCACAGAGGACGACCAGGCCGAGTCCCTGATGAAGGACCTGCAGGGCCGGGTCAAGCAGCAGGGCATGTGGGCGATGTTCATCGGCCCGGAGGCCGGCGGCACGGGCACCGGCTTCCTGCCCTACGCCTACGTCAACGAGATCCTCGGCCGCAGCCCCTACGCGCCGCGCGCCTTCGGCTGCCAGGCGCCCGACACCGGCAACGCCGAGATCCTCTTGCAGTTCGGTACGCCCGAACTGCAAGAGAAATACATGAAACCGCTGATCGCCGGCGAGTGCCGCTCCTTCTTCTCCATGACCGAGCCGGAAGTCTCCGGCGCCGATCCGACGAACCTGCAAACCCGCGCCGTACAGGACGGCGACGAGTGGGTGATCAACGGCCACAAGTGGTTCAGCTCCGCGGCCGAAGGCTCGAAGTTCGGCATCGTCATGGCCTGCACCGACCCGGACGGTCTGCCCCACCGCCGCTTCAGCCAGATCGTCGTGCCGACCGATTCGCCCGGCGTCAACCTGATCCGCAACATCTCGGTGATGGGCCACGTGGGCAAGGGCCACGGCACGCACGCCGAGATCCGCTATGAAAACGTGCGCGTGCCCTTCACCAACGTGCTGGGCAAGCCGGGCGACGGCTTCCTGATCGCACAGAAGCGGCTGGGGCCGGGGCGCATTCACCACTCCATGCGCTGGCTTGGCCAGGCGCAGCGGGCCTTCGAGATCATGTGCCGCCACGTGCTCAAGCGCGAGGCGTTCGGCGGGCCGCTGGCCGAGAAGCAGACGATCCAGAACTGGATCGCCGACTCCGCCGCCGAGATCCAGGCCTGCCGCCTGCTCACCATGCACGCCGCGGCCAAGATCGACAGCGGCGCCGACGCGCGCGTGGAGATCTCGCTGATCAAGTTCTGGGGCGCGAAGATGCTGCACGACGTGATCGACCGCGCCATCCAGAGCCACGGCGCCCTCGGCGTCACCGACGATACGCCGCTGGCCAGCATGTACCGCAACGCCCGCGCCGCGCGCATCTACGACGGCCCGGACGAGGTGCACCGCATGGTCGTCTCGCGCCGCATCCTGCGCCGCTTCCAGGAGGGCGGCGTCTACGAGTTCGAGTAGGGCGCAGGCTGCGGGGCGCAGGTCAAATGGCAGTGGTGGGCAAGCGCTGCGGTCTGAACCACGCCGCGCAACCCCAGGGCGGAGGTTCAGGCAGCCTTCCGCCCCGCCGATGCTGCTATCGGTAATCTGCGGAGACACCGCAGCCCCGCTCGCCTCGCACGACGCTGGGAACGCTTCAGGAGTCCTTCCTCGTTTCGGGAAGGGACAGGTTTCGCAGGCGAAACCAGCGATAGGCGCCCCGCAACGCCGGCACTGCCGGTCCGGCTCCCAGGTCAAGTCCGCCGGTGAGGAAGCGCGCATGACCCACGCACGCAACGGCGCGTCCGCCGACGACCTGATCGCCCGGGCGCGGGCGCTGGCGCCGCTGGTGCGCGAGAGCCGCGCCGCGATCGAGCGCGAGCGGCGGCTGCCCGACGCGCTGGTGCGGGCCTTCATCGCCGCCGGCTTCATGCGCGTCAAGCTGCCCGTTCGCCTGGGCGGCCTCGGCGGCGGCCACCCGGTCACGGCGATCCGCATCGTCGAAGAGGTCTCGCGCGAGGACGGCGCCGCCGGCTGGAACCTCTGCCTGGGCCTCGGCCAGGCGATCTACGCCGGCTTCATGCAGGAAGACACCGCCCGCGCGATCTGGGCCGAAGACCCGGACACGATCATCGCCGGCGGCATCAACCCGCCGGGCCGCGCGGTCGTGCAGGAGGGCGGCTACCGCGTCTCCGGCCGCTTCGGCTTCTCCAGCGGCTGCCACCAGGCCACGCGCCTCTTCGGCAACTGCCGCATCTACGACGACGAAACCGCGCACTCGCGCCGCAACCCGGACGGCTCGCCCGCCATGCGCTTCATGCTCTTCCGGCCGGAGGAGTGCGAGATCCTCGACACCTGGCACACGGGCGGCCTGCGCGGCACGGGCAGCAACGACGTCGCCGTGCGCGAGCGCTTCGTGCCGGAGGAGCTGAGTTTCTCGGTGAACGACGCGGCCTGGCCGGCCGATCCGCTCTACCGCTTTCCCTTCTACACGCAGGGCTCGCTCGCCGGCGTGGCGCTCGGCCTCGCCCGCGGCGCGATCGACGCGCTGGTCGAATTGGCGCAGGCGAAGACGCCGGCCGGCCAAACGAGCCTGCTGCGCGAGCGCGCCGCCGTGCAGGCCGGCGTGGCCCGCGCCGAGGCACTCTGGCGTGCCGGCCGCGCCTACCTGTTCGAGGCGCTGGACGGGGCCTGGCAGACCGCCCTGCGCGGCGACCGGCCCACGCGCGAGCAGCGGGTGCAGATCCGCCTGGCCAACCTCCACGCCGGCGAGTGCGCAGTGCAGGCCGTGGACCTGATGTACAACGCCGCGGGCGCCACGGCGATCTACGAGAGCAGCCCGCTGGAGCGCCACTTCCGCGACGTGCACGTGGCCGTGCAGCACTTTCTGTTGCAGGGCGTGCAGATCGAAGACCCCGGCCGCGCCCTGCTTGGCCTGCCGGTGCGCGGGCCGCTGTAGACTCCAGCCGCCCGCGCCGTCGATGCGCGATACTGGAAGCGCAGCAAATCCCCTTCACACGGCCAGCGGAGCACGGCGATATGGTCACGAAGCGAACCGGCAAGCAGCCGAACCCTCCGGCGCCGGCGCCGGCTCTGGAGCGGCGCCGCTTCAGCATCGACGAGTACGACCGCATGATCGCGGCCGGCATCCTGTGCGAGGATGAGCGCGTCGAGTTGTTGGAAGGAGCTATCGTTTGCATGGCCCCGATCGGCGTTCGGCACGTCGCTGCGGTGCATCGCCTCACCACACGGTTCTCGCGGGAGTTGCCGGACGTCATCGTCTCCGTGCAGAATCCGATTCGCCTGCCGCAGGGTTCGGAGCCGCAGCCCGATGTCGCGATCCTGCGCCCGCGCGAGGACTTTTATGAGAGCGGCCTGCCAGGACCCGCGGACGTGCTGTTGCTGATCGAGATCGCGGATACCTCGCTCGAATACGACCGCGATGTCAAACTGCCGCTCTACGCCGCCGCCGGCAGCATCGAGGTCTGGATCGAAGATCTGAACGGCGAGCGGATGCTCGTCTACCGCGAGCCGAAGGATGGGCAGTACACGCGGATGCAGGTGATCGAGCGCGGCGGCACGCTCGCGCCGCTCGCCTTCCCCGAGCTGACGCTGGCGCTCGACGACCTGCTCGGTTCGCGCCGCAAGCCGTAGCGCGCCGCTTGCCCGCGCACCGGCCGCGCGGCATGCTCTGTGCAGGTCTGCGGGAGGCGGTGCGATGAGCCAGGCGGAAACTCTGACCGGGCTGGTGGACGTAGCGAGCCTGGAGGCGTATCTGCGGCGGGCGCTGCCCGCCCCGGACGCCGCGGCGCCGCTCGTCGTGCACAAGCACACGGCCGGCTTCTCCAACGAAACGTTCTACCTCGAGCGCGGCGTCCAGCGCTGGGTGATGCGCCGCCCGCCGCGCGGCCCGCTTCTGCCCAGTGCACACGACGTGGGCCGCGAATACCGCGTGCTCGCCGGCCTGCACGGCACGGCGGCGCGCGTGCCGCGGCCGCTCGTGCTCTGCGAGGACGTGGAGGTGATCGGCGCGCCGTTCTACGTGATGGAGCGTGTGGACGGCATCGTGATCCGCGAGCAACTGCCGGACCAGTTCGACGCCGTGGCCGAGCGCCGCCGCCTGGGCGAGGAGATGATCGACACGCTGGTCGAGATCCACAGCGTCGACTGGCGGGCCGCCGGGCTGGAAAGTCTCGGCCGGCCGCAGGGCTATTTGGAGCGGCAGTTGCGCCGCTGGAGCGGTCAGCTCGACCTCACCTTGCCGCGCACGCGACCGCTGCCGCGCCTGGTCGAAGTCTCGGACTGGCTGAAGACGCGGCTGCCCGCATCCGGCCCGGCCACGGTGGTGCACGGCGACTTCAAGATCGACAACGTGCTCTTCGCCCCGCGGGCGCCGGCGCGGCTGCTGGCGGCGCTCGATTGGGAGATGGCCACGCTCGGCGACCCCCTGGCCGACGTGGGCTATTTCATGACCTTCTGGGGGCCGACCGGCGACCCGGACGAGGGCACGCCCGAGGCGCCGCTGCCGGTCTACGGTCTGCCCGGCTTCCTCTCGCGTGAGGAGATGGTCGCCCGCTACGAGGAACGCTCCGGCCGCGCCATGCGGGAGATCCAGTTCTACATGGTGCTGGCGCTGTGGAAGCTGGCGATCATCCTGGAGGGCCTCTACGCCGGCTTTCTGGTAGGCACGGCGGCCAACGCCCGCGCCGCCGAGATGGAGTTCCGCGTACCGCGCCTGGTCGATCGCATGCACCGCTTCATGGCCGGCGAGCTGTAGGCCGCGCGGCCCTCAGGCGGCCGCGCGCGTGTCGCGAAAGGCCGCCGCTGCCTCGATGAAGGCGCAGATCAGCGGGTGCGGCCGATTGGGTGTCGAGTTGTGCTGCGGCAGGAAGAGCGAGGCGATGAAGAAGCGCCGCTCTGGCAGCTCCACCGCCCGCGCCTCGCCGTCTGCGCTCCAGCCGCTGATGCGCAGGCCGGCCCGCGCCAGCGCCGGCTGAAACCGCGGGTTCACCTGGTAGCTGCACTGGAACGGCTCGCGCAGCGCCGTGGCGCCGCAGGCCGCCGCGATGCGCGTGCCCGGCTCCAGCCGGATCGCCTGGCTGCCGAACAGCGCCGGCCCATCCGCGCCGGGCACGGCGCAGGCCACCTGCGTGATCAGCGCCGTGCCCGCGCCGCCGTACTCCGCGTGCCCCGCGTCCGCCATGCCCAGCACCGAGCGTGCATACTCCAACACGGTATGCTGGAAGCCGCCTCAGGTGCCGGTGAAGGGCCAGTCGCGCTCGCGGGCGAAACGAATCCCCGCCAGGGCGCCGTCGATGCTCAGGTAGGGGCTGCCGGGCGAGGCCCAGAGCGCGTCGCAGGCGGAGAGCGCCGCCTCGGCGCCTGGCTCCAGCAGCGCCGGCGTCGGTAGCCAGCGCACCTCCACCGCGTGGCCCAGTTGCGCCGCGGTGTGCGCCAGCGCCTCGTTCGTCGCCACGTGCGAGGGCCGGCCGTCGAAGTCGCCGATCACGCCGATCAGCAGCGGGGCACCCATCGCCTGCCTCCTGCAATCCAGCTTCAGGCACGGGCCGTGCGGCCGGCAAGCCCCGCCGCCGCGATGATCTCTGGAATGCGCTGCTCCCAGTACGGCGCCAGCAGGTGAATCCCGGCCACGCCCGGCAGCGCCGCCAGCGCCGCCGCCGTCTCGGCGCAGATCGCCAGGCTCTCCTCCGCGAACGCCGTATCCGAGAGGCCGGCGAGGCGCTGCTCGATCGCTGCCGGAAGGCGCACGCCCGGCAGCCGCCGGATGAAGCCGAGCACGCGCGGCGATCGCAGCGGCCCCGTAGAGGCAAGGATCGCCGGAGTTCGACCCAATCCCGCCGCCCGCAGCTCCTGCAGCCAGGCGGCGAAGCCCGGCACGTCGAAGATGTACTGCGTCTGCACGAAGCGCGCCCCGGCCGCCGCCTTCGCCCCCAGCCGCTCGATGCGCTGGAAGCGCGACTCGTCAAACGGATGCGCCGCCGCGCCGAGCAAGAGCCGCGGCGGCGCCCGCAGCGCGCCGCCGTCCAGGAAGCGCCCCGCCATCAGCCCCGTGGCCGCGCCCATCAGCGCGACGCTGTCCAGGTCGAAGACCGCCGGCACGGGCGAGCCTTCGGCTGGCGTGTCGCCGGTGAGACAGAGCACGTTCGCCACGCCCAGCGCCGCCGCGCCGATCAGGTCGGACTGCAGCGCCAGGCGGTTGCGATCGCGGCACTGCATAGTCAGCACCGGCTCCAGCCCCTCCTCCAGCACCAGGCGGGCGGCGGCCAGCGGCGCCATGTGCGCGGAGACGGCCTGCCCGTCCGGCACGTTGGCGGCCAGCACATGGCCGCGCAGCAGCCGCGCCCGACGGCGCAGCGAGGCGGCGTCGGCGCCGGGCGGCGAGGTCAGCTCCGCGGTGACGATGAAGCGCCCATCGCGCAGCGCCGCATCGAGCGCGGAAACGGGTTCGGCCGGCACGCGCACGCAACGCCTCCGAACGCCTATACTACGGCGTGCGCCAAGCAAGAAGGAGGCAGTGGATGCCAGCGCCCATCCTCAAGGTCGGGGAGATCACCGTCATTCCGCTCTCGGACGGAGGCTTTACGCCGCCGCCGTCCGGCTTCATGCCCGCCGTCCCGGCCGAGGCCTGGAACGAGCCGGAGGTGAAGCAGTACCTGACGCCCGAGGGCAACGTGCCGCTCAACTTCGGCATGTTCCTGCTCGTCCAGGGCAACAGCCGCACGCTGGTCGATGCCGGCGTCGGCGGACGCGGCGGCGGTATGCCGATGGGCAAGCTGCCCGGCGAGCTGGAGAAGGCCGGCGTCGCGCCCGACCAGATCGAGCGCGTGCTGATCACCCACCTGCACCTCGACCACATCGGCTGGTGCACGATCGACAAATCGGGCAAGCCGGAGACGCTGTTCAAGAACGCCCGCCACATCGTGCAGCGCAAAGAGTGGGAGTACTGGACGCAGGAGCACATCAAGAAGGACAACCCGGTGATCGGTCTCTGCGCCGAGCCGGTCCACGCCCACGGGCTCGTCGATCTGGTCGACGGCGACGTGACCGTCGCGCCGGGCGTCTCCGCGCTGTTCACACCGGGGCACACGCCCGGCCACCAGGCGTTCCTGCTCAACTCCGGCGGCGAGAAGGCGATCATCCTGGGCGACGTGACCCACTCCATGGCCCAGCTCGAACACACCGATTGGTGCCCCGGCTTCGACGTGGACCCGGCCGCCAGCCAGAAGACGCGCGCCGAGGTCTTCGACCGCATCGAGCGCGAGGGGCTGAAGGTCTGCGCCGGCCACTACCCTTATCCGGGCATCGGCGCGTTCGTGCGCGTGGAGGGCAAGCGCCGCTGGCAGGGGATCTAGGTGACAGGAACGAGGAAATAGGAACGAGGAAATAGAAATTAGCTGTCTCGGGCCAGGTTCCTCGTTCCTCGTTCCTCCCTTCTATTTCCTGAATTCTATTTCCCCGTCTCCGCGCCGTCCGCCTGCTGCCACGCCTCCTGCTTGACGGCGAGCGGGGCGCCGTCCTGGCGCGCCACCTCCCAGTAGGAAGAGCCGTCGCGGCGCCGCTCGAAGTGCAGGTGCAGGCGCGTCTTGCCCACGGAGAGGTTGTTGAGATCGAGATCCCAGAGCCAGTGCGGCAGCGTGGGGTCGAGGTAGAGTACGCCGTTGGGCGCGTCGGCGCGCAGGCCCAGGATCGATTGCAGGAAGTGAAAGATGCTGCCGGCCGCCCACGCCTGCGGAATGTTGGCGCCGATGTACTGCGCCGGAAACGAATCGGGCACGCGCGGCATGCCGGCGTAGACTTCGGGCAGCCGGTAGCTAAGAAAGCAGCGCGCGGCGTCGAAGACGGCGCGCGCCACGCGGTTCATCTCCTCGGCGTAGCCGTAGCGCTTGAAGCCGGCGGCGATGATGCCGTTGTCGTGCGGCCAGACAGAGCCACGCTGGTAGGAGTACGGATTGTAGGCCGGGTTCTCTGAAGAGAGTGTGCGAATGCCCCAGCCGCTGAACATGTCCTCTTTCAGCAGCCGCTCGACCACGCGCCCGGCGCGCGCGGGCCGGGCGATGCCGCTCCACAGGCACTGCCCGGCGTTCGAGGCTACCGCGGTTGATGGCCGCTTCTCCGGGTCAAGAGTGAAGGCGTAGGTTCCCTCCTCCTCCAGCCAGAAGGCGCGGTCGAAGGCGCTGCGCAGCCCATCGGCCTGGTCGCGCAGCCTCTGCGCCCGCTCCGGCTGGCCAAGCACGTCGTAGATCTCCGCCATGCGCTGCCAGGCGTCGTAGGCGTAGCCCTGCAGCTCGCAGAGCGCCTTCGGCTGCTGGACCTGGCTGCCGTCGCCGTAGATGACGGCGTCGCCGGCGTCCTTCCAGGCCATGTTCTCGTAGCCCTGATCGGAGAAGGTCTTGTACTCCTGGAAGCCGTCGCCGTCCAAATCGCCGTAGTTCTCGATCCACGCCAGGCAGCGTTCAGCCACGGGCAGCAGGCGTTTGACCAACTCCAGATCGCCGGTCCACTTCCACGCCTCGTGCAGCACGATCAGGTAGAGGATGGTCGCATCGGCCGTGCCGTAGTAGGGCGTGTGCGGAATCAGGTTGAAGTGCGCCAGCTCACCGTGGCGCAGCTCGTGCAGGATCTTGCCCGGCTGTGCGTCGCGCCAGTCGTCGCGCTCCTGCGCCTGCCACCGCGCCAGCTCCTCCAGCGTGGCCACGGCGAACGGCGCATGCACCATCATGTTCTGCAGGGAAACGATCAGGCTGTCACGGCCGAAGAGGGTCACGAACCAGGGCACGCCCGCCGCCGGCAGGAAGCTGTTCTGATGCTCGCTGCGCTCCGGCAGGCGCAGCGCCGCCATGTCGCGCACCGCCTGGTCGTAGGCGCGGTAGACGTGCTCGTTCGGCGTGTTCACCTGCGAGCAGGCCGTGCGCCAGTCCTCCATGACGTCGTCGCGCGGCAGGTCGGCGATGCTGTGCTCGTGGGCACGGCGGCGGTGCGTGCGGTTGGCGAGGTGCGGATGTTCGCGCGGGTGCTCGTCGTGCTCCAGCAGCATCAGGCCGCGCGCCTGCCAGCTCTCGCCCGCGCCGAGCTGGATCTCGAAGATCAGGCGGCCGTTGGCGTAGGCCGCCGGCTGGTCGTGCTCCATCACGCGGTAGCGGAAGCGCCGCGAGAAGTCGCCGTTGCGGTAGAGCGTGTGGATCTCCTGCCGCTCGTCGTTCCAGCGCGTCTCCATCGCGCCGCGCCGCACGATGTTGCCGGATTTCACCTCGAAGATATCGGCGAAGTCGGAGCGCAACACCAGCTCGAAGTTGAAGCGCACGCGGTCCTGCGAGAAGTTGCTGATCGAAAAGTGCTCGCGGATGCAGTCGTCCTCCACCATGCGGTCGATCGTGAGAGCGACGGTCTGCGCCGCCATCGTGCTCTTCCACTCGTGCGGCCGCTCGGAAGGCGTCAGCACATCCGGATTGACCAGGTCCAGCCGCGCGGCGAAATAGGTGACGGCGGCGGAGGTCACCAGCTCCCAGGGCCGATCGTTAATGTAGAAGGAGTAGGTGCTGAGGAAGCGCGTGTCGTCGACGAACACGCCCTGCGGCTCCGCTTGATCGATCTGTCCGCCCAGATCGGTGACCATGAACGTGCGTCCGCGGTTGATCGTCAGAACCGGCGGCCCCACGCGGATCTCAATCCCCATCGCCGTGCTTCCTCCATGCCTGCTGCCGCCGCGCGGCGCCCTGCCTTCAGCGTACCCGCCCGGCAGGGCGGCCGCCGAGCCGCCGATGAAGTATTGTGCACTCCCTCCCGCAGCAGCGGCCGCCCTCAGGCGAGCCGCCGCAACGGCCAGACGCGCACCGCCAGCCGTCGCGCGAAGTGCAGCAACGGCGGCTGCTCGGGCGGCGCGATCCCGTGCGCGGAGGACATCGTGTTCGCCGCGATCGTCGCCGTCGCCGGCTGCAACGGCCAGGGCGCGTGGTCGATCTCGGCGCGATACAGCCGCCCGGCGCGATCGGCCGCATAGAGGCAGTAGCGCGCCGTGAGGAAGTGGGCCAGCGAACCCCGCGGAGGCGGCGCCGCCGGCCCGACCGGCGCATACTCCCCGACGAAGCGGGCCGGCGGAGCGCCGCGGTGCCTGCGCTCGCTCACGTAGGCAATGGTTTGGCCGCGCGTGCTGAGCATGCGGGCGCGGAAGTACGGCAGCCTGAAGGCGCCGCGGCCCAGCGCCACGGCCGCGGGGTTGCCCGCGTCGAGGCTGAAGAAGAAGACGCCGGGCCGGCCGTCGCGTACGACATAGGTGCGCACGTTCAGCTCGGGAAAGGTCGAGAGCCAGGGCAGCGCCGGCAGCAGGCGCGGGCGCACGCCGCTCATGCGGAAGGGCACCACGCCCAGCCACGCCGCGCCGTCGAAGGTGTCGAGCGGCAGCCCTGCCGGCAGCAAGGGCCGCAGCGCCTCGGCCGGCACGGGCCAGTGCACAAAGAGCAGGTCGCTCCACGTCTGCGCCAGCAGCCAGGGTCCGCACGGCGGCGGATACGGCCGGTATACCTCGCTCATTGTTTGCCTGCCGCAGGACGAGGGAAGAGGGAACAGGATCGAGGAAAAGGGAACGAGGAGATAGGAAATAGGGGTACCGCGGCCTCCCCTCTCGTTCCTCGTTTCTACTTCCTCGCCCCTCTTCCCTCTTCCCTGTTCCCTGTTTCCTGTACCTTGTACCCTACCCCTATGGTCGAAGTCCGCGCGATCATCTTTGACCTCGGCGGCACGCTGCTGGAGTTTCCCGACTGGGACCAGCAGGTCGCCGCGCGCTGGGGCGGCACACACGATCAGCTCCTCGCCCTGCGCCCCGAGGATGCGCCCGAGCGGGCCGCATTCGTCGAGGCGATGCTGGCGGCCGAACTGGAGCACTGGCGGCGCGTCGACACCGAGCACTGGAGCGGTCCGCCTTCCGGCCTCGTGCGCGACGGCTACGCCCGCCTCGGCCGCCGCGCCGACGAGCGGACGATCCTGACCGTGCTGGACGCCTGCGCCCGCGCCCTCGACGGCTGGGCGCGGCCCTTCGCCGACGCCGCGCCCACGTTGGCTTACCTGCGCGGCCAGGGCTACCGCCTGGGCCTGCTCTCCAACACCTGGTGGGCGGCCGCCTGGCACAACGCCGACCTCGCCACGCACGGCCTCAACCACTATCTCGACGAGCTGGTCTACACCTCGGACCTGCCGCACTCCAAGCCGCACCCGGAGGTCTTTTACACCGTGGCCGCGCGGCTGGGCGTGGCGCACGAGCACTGCGTGATGATCGGCGACCGGCCGATCGACGACATCGGCGGCGCCCTGGGCGCCGGCATGCGCGCCGTGCTCAAAACCAACGGCCACCTGTCCGAGCTGCCGGTTCACATCGCGCCCAGCGCCGTGATCGAGCACCTGGCCGAGCTGCCGGCGCTGATCGCCCGCATCAACGGCTCGCCGTCGCGGGCGTAGCCGATCACGACACCGCGGAGAGAGCAGGACGATGGACGACCGCGAGGCCGAGCTGGAGCGCCTGATCGCCGCCGCCGGGCGCCTCGCCCCGCCGGAGCTGGTGGCGCGGCTGGTGACGGCGGCGCGGCGGGAGGGGGCGCGGGCGCTGTTCGCCGCGCTCGACGCGGAGGGCGACTTGCGCCCCTGCGGCCAGGGCTGCGGCTGGGAGGGGCCCTGGGCGCTGGAAACGACGCTCTGGCCGGCCGATCGCGAGCGCCTGCTCGGCGACGCCTATCAAGCGCCGGCACAGCTCGCGGAGGCCGAAGAGCTGGCGCGGCTGCGCCCCGCGCCGCGCCCCTGAACGCCCCGCCCGATCCCACCCATGATGGAGACCGATGCAGAATCTTCGCGCTGATCGCACCTTCTTCGACTGGCTGCGGCAGATCTCCGCCGCCTACGGTGATGCGATGGCCGCCTGGGGCCAGGCCGTGCACGACGCCGCGGCCGGCGGCGCCGCTGTTACTTTGCTGACCGCCACGGACAGCGCGATCGAGCGGCTGGTGCAGATGCTGATCAGCGTCGGCCAGCAGCACGAGGCCGCCTCCACGCCCGAGGACGGCCACGGCGTGCTCGACGCGCTCGATCAACTGCTGGGCGCCAGCGTCGATCTGCTGCGCGAGGCGCGCGCGGGCATGGAGCAGCAGGGCGTCGCCGCGCTGGCCGCGCTGGCGAGCCGCATCGCCGGCCTGCGGGCACTGGAGAGCGGCGTCGAGCAGGCGGCCGAGCAGATGCGCGACCGGCTGGGCGATGCGATCGGCGACGCGCCCGCGCCGTGAGCGAGCTGCTCGTCGAACTCGAAGAGGCCGCAGGCGCCGGCCCCCGCGCCAGCTTCGGCGGCGACACGGCCGACCTGCTCGCCTTTCTCTCCTTCGCCGCCGCCGAGCGCTACGGCTCCACGCACCCGCTCTCGACGCTGGCGCGGCTGCTGCGCCGCGAGCACGGCGTAGACACGCGCCCCTTCTGGGAGTTCGACGCGGCCGAGCCGGAGGACGAGGAGGACCGCGCAGCGCTGGCGCGGCTCTGGCAGGCCGGCGAACCGCTGGCCGCCGCCGCGACCGCCGCGGCCGCCGCCCTGCGCGGCGATTCCCGACTCGCCGCCCTGGCCCGCGACTTCCCCGGCCTGCCCGCGCGCCTCGAAGAGCTGGCCGCGATCGCCCGCGCCGCTGCCGCTTCTGGCAAGCGCCTGCGCCTCACGTACCGATTGCGGACCAATTGAGGTAGGAAGTAGGAACGAGGAAATAGGGGGAACGAGCGGGCCCGGCGCGAGCCCCGCTATTTCCTCGTTCCTGCATTCAATATCCTCGTTGCTCGTTCCTCAGCGCCAGCTCGCCGGCGGCCACGTCTGCTCGTGGCGTGGCGGCGCCACAACCTCGGCGGGCGGCTGGAACGGGGCGCCGGCCACGACGGTGACGCGGTCCGAGCCGTGCGGATCGTAGTCGGTAAGACAGTGCGGGCAGAGCACGACTTCGTGCTCGCCGCAGGTGTCGCAGGGGATGCGGTCCGGCTCCCAGGCCGGCGCCTCGGCGCTCTCTTCGTCGAAGCATTCGGGGCTTGCGTTGCCGCAGTTCGGGCAGCGATACCAGCCGATCGCCATCTCGGCACCTCCCGGCGGGCACAGAACAACCGTGCAAGGAGTGTACATCCGCAAGCAGACGTCGCTACCGCTCAACCGGGTGAGCGCCCCGCCGAATCGCTATACTGCCCGCAGCAGCGCACAAGCGTACCAGCGTGTAAATGGAGCGGGCGAGATGGCCGAGCCGGCGGTCGAGGTCTGGACCAGCGGCGCGGGCGTGCCGGGGCAGTCCGCCCGCCAGGCAGCGGCGGCGGAGCGCGCCGGGTTCGACGGCCTCGCCTTCGTCGATTCGCAGAACCTCGCCGGCGACTGCTACGTCGCGCTGGCGCTGGCGGCGCAGGCGACGACGCGGCTGAAGCTCGGCACCGGCGTCACCAATCCCTTCACGCGCCACCCCGCCGTCACCGCCGGCGCCATCGCCAGCGTCCACGCCGAATCCGGGGGCCGCGCCGTGCTCGGCATCGGCCGCGGCGACTCCGCCCTCGCCCACCTCGGCTTCGCGCCCGCCTCCGTGCCGGCCTTCGCCCGCTATCTCCGCGCCCTGCAGGGCTACCTGCGCGGAGAAGAGGTGCCGTTTGCGCCGGAGGGCGACCTGGCGAAGCTCGGCCTCGCCGGCCAGCCCGAGGCCAGCCGCCTCGCCTGGCTGCGCCACGTCGCCGCCGGCCTGCCGAAGGTGCCTGTGGACGTGGCTGCCACCGGGCCGAAAGTGATCGCCATGGCCGCGACCGTGGCCGACCGCATCAGCTTCGCCGTGGGCGCCGAGCCGGAGCGGCTGCGCTGGGCGATCGGCGTGGCGCGCGAGGCGCGGCGCAGCGCCGGCCTCGACCCGCTGGCGCTGCCGCTCGGCGCCTACGTCACCGTCGTCGCGCACCCCGATCCGGCCACGGCACAGCAGCTCGGCGAGGGCAGCCTGGCGCTGTTCACGCGCTTCTCCGCCATGCACGGCCGCGTCGTTGGGCCGGCGTCGGCGCGCGACCGCGCCGTGTTCGAGAACGTCCACGACGCCTACGACATGCGCCGCCACGCCCGCACGGGCAGCCCGCAGGCCGCGCTGATCGACGCCGACTTCGCCTCGCGCTTTGCCATCTTCGGCCCGAGCGACTACTGTGCGCGGCGGCTGCGTCAGCTGATCGCGCTGGGACTGGACCGGCTGATCGTCGGCGGCCCCTCGCTTGGCGCCGACCGCGTCGATGCCGAGGCCGCCCGGCGACGCTTCACGGAAGAGGTCTTGCCCGCGCTGCAGGCGGCCTGAACTGCTGCAAGGAGGCTGTCGTGGCGGAACAGCGTGGGAGGCCCACGGCGCACAGCGGCGGCGAAGGGGAGACGCGGCCCGTGGCGCTCACCGCCCGCTGGATCGCCGCGGCGCGGGCCAACGAGAGCGCCCGCGCCAACCGCCTCTTCGATGACCCCTTCGCCGAGGCGCTGGCGGGCATCGGCCAGGTGGGCGGCACGGCGGGCGCCCTGCGCGCCGGCGCCTCCGCGATCGACGACCTGATCGTGCAGACCAGCCGGGTCTTCGGTGCCCCGTTCCTCGCTATTCGTACGCGCTTCTTCGACGAGCTGCTGCTGCACGCCGCGCGGGCAGGTCGCGTGCGCCAGGTCGTGCTGCTCGCCGCCGGGCTGGACGCGCGCGCCTACCGCCTGCCCTGGCCGCTTGGCACGCGCCTCTGGGAGCTGGACCAGCCGGCCGTGCTGGCGGCGAAGGATGCGGCGCTCGCGGCCGAGGGCGCCGAGCCGAGCTGCGAAAGGCACGCGCTGCCCGTCGACCTCGCCGTGCCTGGCTGGCAGGAGGCGCTGACCGCGGCCGGCTTCGACCCCGCCGCGCCCTCCGCCTGGCTGGTCGAGGGGCTGCTGATGTATCTCGATGAGGCCGCGGTGCGGGCGCTGCTGGCGGCGACCGCTGCGCTGGCCGCGCCGGGAAGCTGGCTGGGCGCCGACCTGTTCAACAGCGTCGTGCTCAGCTCACCCCTGCTGCGGCCGCTGGTCGGGCTGGTGGCGGCGCAGGGTGCGCCCTGGCGCTTCGCCAGCGACGAGCCGGAGTCGCTGTTCGCCGCCGCCGGCTGGCAGGCGAGCGTCACCGAGGCCCGGCAGGCGGGCGCCAGCTACGGCCGCTGGCCCTTCCTCATCGAGCCACGCCGCCTGCGCCGCGTACCGCGCTACTTCCTGATCGCCGCGCAGCGGAGGGTGTAGGCATGAGGGACGAGGAAACAGGAACGAGGAAATAGGAAATAGGGGTTACGTGACTCGGTTTCTCGTTTCTCTTTCCTCGTCCCTGTTCTCTCATACGATCTCCAGCGCGTCGGCCGCGGGCAGCGGCGGGAACGGCGCCGTGGGCAGCGTTTGGTACCAGTAGGCGACGGAGGCGATGTCGTCCTGCAGGGGCAGGTAGCGGCGGCCGCTGCGCCAGCCCAGCGCCTGGATCGTCACGCGCAGCTCCTGCTGGAAGCGGATCGGGTCGGCGATGTGCCAGCGGTAGAGGCCGAAGCGCCACTGCGACTCGTGCAGGCCCGATGGCTTGATCACCTGCGGCAGACCGGAGTAGGGCGAGCTGAACGGCACGTAGCCGTCGGTGGTGCGGTCGCCGAAGCACCAGGCGCCGCCGAAGTAATCCTCCGTGCCCGTGCCGCAGATCGTGGGGAACTCGCGGTCGCCGTCGAGGTAGAACTTGATCTCGCCCTCGCCCCACCAGCCGTTGTTGTTCACGCCCCAGGCCATGTACGTACCGACGTAGTGGCCGCGTCCGCGCACGCCCTCCAGCAGCGTGTAGGCCTCTTTGTACGGCAGCGGGTTCACCCGGCGGAACTGCGCGTGGAAGTAGGCCACGTCCTCCGGCACCTCGGTCAGCGCGTAGTTGACCTGGTAGTAGAGGATCAGGTCGTCCGTGCCGATGTTCTCCAGCGTGATGCGGCAGCGGCGGCGGAACGGCATCTCCCAGTAGCAGTTGAAGCCCTGCAGCGGGTTCACGCAGACGGCCAGCGAGCTGACCGGCGCGTGCCGGCCCCAGCCACAGGCGAAGAAGTCGCCCAGCGGGCACTCGACCGCGGGCTGCGCCTGCTCGTCCCAGTAGATGCGCAGGATCGCGTGCCGCCAGACGCCGCGCGGCGTGCACCAGATCTGCTGGATCGCGCCCGAGCCCTGGATGTCCGCCAGCTCACGGCATTCGCCCGGCTTGATCGTGACGTAGGGCGAGACCTTCCAGCCGAGGCCAAGCTCGCGGGCGGCGGCCACGCCCTCGGCGGCCATGGCGCCGCGGCCCGGCTCGCCCGTCGGGTTCTCGGCGCTGATCGAGCGCGTCTGCGCCCGCGAGAGCCGGGCCAGGTTGCCCAGGTGCAGCCCGAGCCCGTTGAACGCGTCGCTCATGCCCGCGCCTCCGCCGGCGCGAGCGGCGCCGCCTGCACCTGCAAGACGCCGTCGCCGCAGCAAAGCGTGATCACATCGCCGCTGCCGGCCAGCACGGCGCCGGGCGCTGCCGGCGGCGCCACGCCGGGCAACGGTGTGACGCGCTGGACCGCGTGCGGCACGCCGCCGATCCGCGCCAGGCAGCCGGGCGCGTCGTGGTCCTCCATGCCCTCGGTGTTGAAGGCGAGCACGCTGGCGCGCCCTTGCAGCAGCGCCGCCGGCAGACTCCAGTCCAGCCAGCGCTCCTCGGCCGTGAAGACGCCGCCATAGCTCGCCTTGCGCTCGTCCTGCGGCGTGCCGGGGTCGCCGGCGAGGGCGCGGGCGATGCCCTGCTCGAAGGCGGGCTGCATCGTGCCCAGCCAGGCGCCGAAGAGGTTCTCGACGCTGCGGTCCTCGGGCAGCGGGCAGGTGGCCTGCGCCAGCACGTTGCCCGTGTCGTACTCCGGCGCGATCCAGTGCAGCGTGGCGCCCAGCAGCGGATGGCCGTCGTAGACGCCGCGCAGCGGGTTCGGGCCGCGGTAGAGCGGCAGCGGCGCCGGGTGCAGGTTCACCGCGCCGTATTTGGGAAGCGCCACGACCTCGGGCGGCACGCGGTAGGGGAAGGTGAAGGAGACCACCAGGTCGGGCGCCAGCTCGCGGATCAGCGGCACGGGGCGCTGCATGCGCGTGGTGATCAGGATCTCCTGCGTGCGCGGCGCCGCGGCCAGCACCTCGCGGTACGTCGGCGTGGGCCGGCTTTTGGGGCCGGGCGAGGTGACGACGAGCAGCAGCCGGTGCCCTTCGCGGGCGCACCAGCCGGCGATCAGCGCGTAGGCCTGCGGCCGCACGCAGTAGGCGACGATGCGCAGGCCGGCCGGGCGTTCGGGCATGGGAGCCTCCTCTTGAGGTGACAGGGTACAGGGTACAGGTGACAGAGGGGTCTGAGGACGATCCCCACGATCACCTTCAACCTGGCGCCGATCGCCAACTCGGCCGCGACGGGCGCACGCCGTGCTGGCTGTTGGCGCGGAACTCCGCTTCCTCTGGATCGTGCGCCAGCCGCCGCGACGTATCCGGCTGCCGCCGGAAGCCGTGGCTCAACGCGCCGTCGAGGAAGATAAACGAGCGCTCGCCCTCGCGGATCTCCGGCAGGAACTCCTGCACCAGCAGCCGGCGCTCCGGCACACCCGCTTGCAGCTCCGCGATCACGCCGGCCAGGCTCTTCGCCGTTGCCCGGTAGACATGGTGGCCGCTGGCGCCGACCGCCGGCTTGATCACCACCGGCGCCCCGGCGAAGCCGCGCACGGCGGCCGCGATCGCCTCGGGCTCGTTCGCCACCACGCGGGTGTGCGGCACCTGCACACCGCGCGCCGCCAGCTCCAGCAGGTAGGCCTTGTCCAGGTTCCAGCGCACGAGGGCCGGCGCGTTGAACACCCGCCGGCCCCGCGCCTCCAGCCAGCCGAGCCAGTCGGCGAACGCCGCCGGCGCGTGGTGGTAGTCCCAGTTCGAGCGCAGCACGACCGCGTCCGCGGCGGCGAACACCGGCTGGTCCTCCGGCGCGTTCCAGCGCGCCGCCGCGACCGCGACGCCGTGCCGCTCGCGCAGCGCCCGGGCCAGCGGCGCATCGCCCGCGCTCAGCTCGGGCCAGGCGTTGCAGGTGGTGAGCACAATCGTGGGCATCATCGTTCCGCCTGAGGGGACAGGGTACGGGAACGAGGAAGTAGAATAGAGAAAATAGAAAATAGGAACGAGGCCATCGCACCCCTGATTCCGATTTCCTCGTTCCGCGTTCCGCGTACCTGTCCTCTGCAGCCTGGGAAGCCGGCCATGAAGCAGCTTACCGCCCAGCGCCTCCGCACGGATCTCGTGGCCGCGCGGGGCGAGTTTCACGCCGCCCTCGACGCCCTCTCCGACGCGGACTGGCGCGGGCCGAGCCGCAACCCCGGCTGGACGAACGGCGAGGTGCTGTTCCACGCCTTCCTCGGCTTCCGGCTGACGTGGGTGCTGATTCCCTTCGTGCGCCTCTGGGGCAGGCTGCCGGCCGGCGGCTCGCGGCGCTTCGCCCGCGGCCTCAACGGCACGACCGGGCCGTTCAACGCGCTCAACGCCTTCGCCGCCCGGCTCGGCGCCCGCCTCTACTCGCGCAAACGGCTCGGTCGGGCCTACGACGGCGCCCATCGTGCCCTGCTGCGCCGGCTGGCGACCATCCCCGAGGTGGAGTGGCAGCGCGGCATGCACTACCCGACCCGCTGGGATCCGCTGTTCAGCGACTTCATGACGCTGGAGCAGACCGTCGCCATGCCGATCGCGCATCTGCGCTTCCACCTCGGTCAGGTCGCGGGGACGAGGAAATAGAAGACAGGAAAGAGCAAATTGGAACGAGAAGCCGGGTCACGCGCCCCCCTATTTCCTTGTTCATCGTCCCAGCGCCCCTACGCCCCCTGTAACCTGTCCCCTGTCACCTGTAACCTCCTGTCCCCCGTTCCCTGTTCCCTACTCCCTGCGATGAGCACGGCCACGGCGGCCGCGGTGGAGGCGGCGGTCAGCAGCCAGAGCAGCGCCGTGTAGCTGCCGGTCGTGTCATAGAGGATACCGGCGCCCACCGGCGCGATCGCGCGGGCGCCCGTGAGGAAGAAGGCGAGCACGCCGCTGATGCTGCCGTAGCTGTCGGGGCCGTAGAACTCGGCCACCAGCGCCGCCCGCGCCGGCGTCACCGCGCCGAAGCCCGCGCCGAAGAGCACCACGAAGCCGATCACGCCGGCGCCGCTCTGCACCAGCAGCAAGAGCAGCAGGGCGAACGCCTGCAGCAGGAAGATGGCGCAGGCCACCCAGGCGCGCGGCAGGCGGTCGCCCAGCGGCGTCAGCACCAGGCGGCCGGGCAAGGCCATCACGCCCACCAGCCCCGTGACGTTGGCCGCGAACTCCTTGCCGTAGCCGTGGTCGGTGAGATACGGCACCAGGTGCACGAACAGGGCGCTGACGCCGAGCGTGTTGAGAAAGAAGGCGCCCATCAGCCACCAGAAGGCGGCGCCGTGCAGCGCCGTGCGAACAGGCAGGCTGCGCTCCAGCGACCCGTCCGCGTCCCCTGCTCCCTCGGACGGCGCCGCGCCGTCGGGCAAGAGGCCAAGGTCCTGCGGCCGGCGGCGCAGCACCAGCGCGTGCAGGGGAATCGTGCCGGCGGCGAGGGCGATCGCCAGCGTCACCAGGGCGCCGCGCCAGCCCTGGCGGACGACGAGCAGGCCGGCGAGCGGGATGTAGATCACGCTGGCGAAGCCGGCCATGAAGGTGAGCAGCGTCAGCGCCCGGCCGCGCCGGCGCCGAAACCAGGTCGCGACGATCACGAAGGCCGGCTCGTAGAGCACCGCCGCCATCACCACGCCGATCGCCGCCCAGACGAGGTAGAAGGCGAGCAGGTTTCCCACCGCCGCCCAGGCCAGCACCAGCAGCGCCGCGGCACAGGAGCCGAGCGTCATCAGCAGGCGCGGCCCGTGCCGGTCCAGCCAGCGGCCGACGGGCACGCCGACCAGGCCGGAGAGCAGCAGCGCCAGCGAGAAGGCGCCGGTCATCGTCGCGCGGGACCAGTGGAAGCTCTCGCGCATCGGGTCCAAGAAAACGGTGAAGGCGTAGTAGAGCACGCCCCACGAGGTCGTCTCTGTGACGCCGAGCGTGGCGACCAGCACCCAGCCGTAGTAGGGGCGGCGCGCGAGTGGCCGTGACATGCCCGCCACTATAGCGGAGACGCCCACGTCTGACAACGGAAAATCGGAAAAACACGGAGCAAGGAACGAGGAAATAGCAACCAAGAAAGAGAAAGTAGGAAAGGGGGCGCCTGCTCGTTCCCCCTATTTCCTGATTTCTATTTCCTCACGCGGTCCCTGCGCACCCGAGCTCGGCCAGCAGCCCCTCGACGCGGGCGCGGATCTCGTCGCGGATGACGCGCACCCGCGCGAGCGGCTGCCCTGCCGGGTCCTCCACCAGCCAGTCGAGATAGCGCTTCCCCGGATACACCGGGCAGGCGTCGCCGCAGCCCATCGTGATCACCAGGTCGGCCGCCTCGACCACCGCGTCGCTGAGCGGCCTGGGGAACTCGTGCGCGAGGTCGATACCCACCTCCGCCATCGCCGCGACCACGGCTGGGTTGATATGCGCGGCCGGCTCCGAGCCGGCGGAGTAGACGCGCACCCGGCCCCCGGACATGGCGTGGGTGAGCGCCGCGGCCATCTGCGAGCGGCCGGCGTTGTGCACGCAGACGAAGAGCACCGCCGGCGCGTGGCCCGTCATGCTTCCCTCCCGCCGTCCGCCGCGGCGGACCGCTGGCCCCCGGCGCGGATCGCCTGGTAGGCGAGCGCCCCGGCCAGTGCCCCGGCGATCGGGCCGAGCCAGTAGACCCACCACGCCGTCCAGTCGTTGGAGACGAGCGCCGGGCCGAACGATCGCGCCGGGTTCATCGAGGCGCCGGCGATCGGGCCCGCGAAGGTCGCCGCCAGCGCCACGTAGCCGCCGATCGCGATCGCCGCCGCCTCGCCCACGGCGCGCGTGTCGGTGGCGACGGCCATGATCACAAACATCAGGAAGAAGCTCAGCACCCCTTCCAGCGCCAGCGCTTGCCCGGCGCCGTGCCCCGGCAGCGTGGCGCCCAGGTGCGCGACGTTGCCGTACAGCCCCTTGGTGACCAGGCTGGCCGCCGCCGCGCCGGCGAGCTGCGCGCCCAGGTAGCCCGGCACGTCGCGCAGAGGGAAGTGGCGCGTCAGCGTGAAGGCGAGCGTGACGGCGGGGTTGATATGGGCGCCGGAGATGTGGCCGATCGCGTAGATCATCGCGCCCACCGCCAGGCCGAAGCTGAGGCCGATGCCCACGGGTGTGACGCCGCCGTGCGTGTAGGCGTCGATCACCGCCGCGCCGGGGCCGCAGAAGACCAGCGCAAACGTGCCGATGAACTCGGCCGCGCAGCGCCCGGCCGCCGGTCCGGGGCGCAGCGATACGTGTCGATCTCTCGGCGCCGACACGGCCGTGTCGGGCGTCACCTCGCTGGCCATCGCAGGCCCAGGTCCGGTCGAAGCCGCCGGGCGATGGCGCGTCCGCGGGCAGCACGAAGCCCCCATGCCGCGCGGCGCACGTTCCCGGCCGGCGTGCGCAGGAAATCGCCGGAGGGGCCGTGATAGACCTTGTAGCGGGCCGGCTGCGCGGAGGTCATCGCTGCTCCGTCGTGGCGGCCGCCGCGGCGCTGCCGCAGCACGCCAAGATGGTGGCTGGCCATGCTCTGCGAGACGCCCAGCAGCGCCTCCAGGTCGCAGACGCACAGCTCGCGCTGCGCCAGCAGGCCGGCGATGCGCAGTCGCGTCGGGTCGGCCTGCACCCTGAGCAGCGCCGGCAGGCGCCCGAGCCGCGGCTGCCGCGCCGCCGCCAGCGCCAGCAGCAGCGATCCGCCCCGATCAAATCGACGCACGTCGAGATGATAGCCGGCTACCCGCGGCCGCAACAGCATCCGGATGTTAGCGGCGGTGAGCTGGGGACGGACAGGCGCAGGGGCGCGCCCACCCCGTTCCCACCCGCCCGCCCACGCGGGGACGAGGAGACCGGACCGAGGGCCGAGGTCACGGAATCTCTCTTCCCTCGTCCTCCGCCTCGGCCAGCGCCAGCGCGATCGCCTGCTCCAGCGCGAGCGCGCGGCCGGCAGCCCAGGCCTCGTCGAACGCGGCTTCGCCCAGCGCCGCCCGCGTCGCGGCCAGCGCCGGCAGGTAGGTCTCCTGCGGCAGCGCCGACACCCAGAGCGGCTCGTCGCGCCAGCCGGCCGGCGCCGCCGCCAACAGCCGCGCCGCCGTCTGCGCCCGGCCCGCCACCGTCAGCCGTCCGGCGATGCCGATCAGACAGGCCGCGCCGAGCGTGGCGCTCTCCACATCGCGGGCCAGCACCAGCGCCCGCCGCCATTCGCCCAGCGCCTCGGCCTCCTCGCCCGCGTTTTCGGCCAGCCGCGCCAGCACCATGTGCGTCTGCGCCAGGTCGGACGTGCCGCCCAGCGCCTCGGCCAGCGGCACGCTCTCCCGGTAGAGCCGCCGCGCTATGGCGGAGCGGCCCTCCCGCAGCTCCAGCCCGGCCAGCACCGAGAGCGCGCTCAGGCCGATCAGGTCCGCGCCGAGCTGCCGCGTCAGGCGCAGCGCCTCCTGCAGGTGGGCGCGCACCTGCCGCGAATCGCCGCCGTGACGTAGCAGCGAGGAGCCGGCGAAGGACTCGGCGAAGGCGATCTCGTGCGCCTCACCCGTGGCCCGTGCCAGCGCCAGCGCCTCTTCCGCGTGCGATCGCGCCCGCGTCGCCGCGCCGGCCGGCACGTTGGCGCTCAGCAGCGCGTGGACGCGGGCCAGCATCGGCCAGTCCTCCGCCGCGCGGAAGCGTGCGGCCGCCTGCTCGAAGTAGGCCACCGCCGCCTCGCCCTGCGCCTGGCCGAGGCAGCAGATGCCGGCGCTGTAGAGGGCGAGGGCGCGGGCCGGGTCGGACTCCGCCGCCCGCCGGTCTGCCAGCAGCGCCTCGGCCCAGCGGCGGCCCTCGCCCGGCGCACGCAGGTAGAACCAGGTGCTGAGGCAGCCGGCGATGCGCAGCCCCACGCCCGGCTCCGTCTCCAGCGCCCACCGCAGCGCGGCGATAATGTTCTCGCGCTCGGCGTCGATCGGCAGGAGCACGCTCTCCAGCACGCGGCCGTTCTGCCGCCAGCGCGCCCAGCAGCGCTCGCTCAGCGCGCAACAGTAGTGGGCGTGCCGCCGGCGCAGCGCCGCCGTCTCGCCGCTCGCCGCAAGCTGCTCCAGCGCGAACTCCCGCAGCGTGGCCAGCATGCTGAAGCGCGGCTCGCCGGCGGCCTCGTCCCTGCGCAGCAGGCTCTGATCGAGCAGCGCCGCCAGCCCCGCCAGCACGTCCAGCGCGCCGTCCGCGCCCGCGACCGCCTCGGCCGCCGCCAGCGTCCAGCCGCCGCTGAACACGCTCAGCCGGCGGAAGAGCGCCTGCTCCGGCGGCGCCAGCAGGTTCCACGACCAGGCGATCGCCGCCCGCAGCGTTTGCTGCCGCGCGGGCAACGAGGGCGCGCCGCCGCCGAGCAGCTCCAGGCCGTGGTCGAGGCGGGCGAGCAGGGCCGCCGGCGGCAGCAGCTTGACGCGCGAGGCAGCCAGCTCGATCGCCAGCGGCAGGCCGTCCAGCCGCCGGCAGATCGCCGCCACGGCGGCGGCATTCTCCGCCGTGAGCGCGAAGTCCGGCTGCAGCGCTCGCGCCCGCGCCGTGAACAGCCGCACCGCCGGATTCTGGGCCAGCCGCGCCGGCTCCGCCTCCGTCGCCTCGGGCACGGGCAGCGGCGCCAGCGGCAACTCCTGCTCCTCCGCCAGCCGCAGCCGCACCCGGCTGGTGACCAGCAGGCGCAGGCCGGGAGACCCCGCCAGCAGCGCGTGCAGAAGCGGCGCGGCGTCGATCAGGTGCTCGGCGTTGTCCAGCAGCAGCAGCAGGCGCCGGCCGCGCAGATAGGCGCCCAGCGCGGCGACGAGCGACCGGCCGCCGCCGCCGGCCACGCCCAGGGCGTGCGCGATCGCCGGCACGATCCCTTCGAGGTCGCGCACGTCGGAGAGATCGACGAACCAGGCGCCGTCGGGATAGGCGGGCGCGGCGGCTTCGGCCACGGCCAGCGCCAGCCGCGTTTTGCCCGTGCCGCCCACGCCGGTCAGCGTGAGCAGCCGTGCCGCGCCGAGCAGGGCGCCGGCCTCCTCCGTTTCCCGCTCGCGGCCGATGAAGCTGGAGAGGACCGCCGGCAGGTGCGCGCCGCCGGGCGGACGCCGGCGCAGGTGCGCGTGCAGGCGCGCGGCCGTGAGCAGCTCGTGCAGCCACGCGGGCGAGAGCGCAAGCCCGGCGAGCGGACCGGCGTCGTAGCCGCGGAAGACGCCCTGCTCGGCGCAGAGGGCGACGATCGCCGCCTCCGCCGCCGCGTCCGGCACGGCCTCATCCCGCTCCCAGCGCACCACCGTGCGGCGGCTGCAGCCCAAGCGCGCCGCCCAGACCTCCTGCGAGAGGCCGCGGGCCTCACGCAAGGCACGCAGGATCGCGTTCCACGGCGGCCGATCTGGCACCGTATCGCCTTCAGATGGAACAGGTTGCCACGCATCATACACATTCTTGGCGCACGTTTGGCGCAACGCCCGCGGCCCGCGTTGCTACACTTCTCCGCATGCGTCGCGGCGGTGCAAGGCTTTCGTCGCATCGGCGCGGCGGCCGGCAATCCGCGAATCCGGCCGGCCTCCCCGTTGATGTGGGTAGCCGGCCCGCACAACGCTCCGGCGGCAGGGAAGCCGGCGGCCCGGACCTGAAGTTGCTGGGAGTTGCTGGGAAGGAGACATCCGCATGGCCGCTGATGATCTCGTCGATCTGCCGGCACTGTGGGAGAGCTGGACGTGTCCCGGCGCCGGGGCGGAGGCGTTGAGCGGCTTCACCGCCCGCTTCGGCCAGGCGGCGCTGGACCTGTGCGCCGCGACCGTGCACCGCATGGCGCATGAGCCGGAACTGATCGCGCGCGTGCGCCGCCGGCACGAGCTGCTGGGCGTGCAGTACCTCGAGCTGGGCGCGGCGAGCACCGCGGCCACGGCCGGCGCCGCCGGCCAGCGCGGCATGCTTGTGGCCCTGCTGCTGGAGTCGGACGCCCGCTTCTTCGCCGCCTGAGGAACGAGGGGGAAGGGAAGAGGGAATGGGAACGAGGCCGCGAACCCCCTATTTCCTATTCTCTCGTCCCTATTTCCTCGTTTCTCGGCCCTCGTTCTCGGGGCGTTCAACCGTAACCGGGTAATTCCCAGCCTGACTGCGCCAATCCGTCCGGCGCGACCGTTCATATTCACAGATCGGTGGTGCGGCGGCTCGCCCTTCCGCGCGAGCCGCGCCATGCAGCTGCCGAGATCAGGGGCAGGGGCGGCGGGGACTGTTCCCTGAACCCTTACGTGCAGGCTGCGGCCGGAAGTGGAGGAGCCGGCGGCAGCCGCAAACGCTTCGCGCCGTTCGGGAGGCGCGCGGCAGAGGAGCGGCAGCATGAGCATGATCGACCACGAGCTCGAACCACCCGTGCACGGCGGCACCGTGCGCCAGCTCGCCCGCTTCCTGGCGATGACCGCGGGCGGCGCCTTGCTGGCGCTGGCGCTCGTCGCCCTGCAGCACGAAGGTTCGCGCCCGTCCGCGCTGCACACCGCGCACCCGGCGACGACTGCGTCGGCCGCGCCCACTCCGCACGAAGCGGCAACGCAGGCTCCTCCAATTCCGGCCGCGGCCGCGCTGGCGGCCACGCCGGTGCCGGCGACGAAGCTGGTGCTCGTCGGCTCGGACGCGCAGGCCGCCTCGCTGCGCCAGGAGTGGGAGGACGCGGAGCGCGTGCGCACACAGCTCAGCGGCGGCACGCCGCAGGATCTGGTGATTCTCGTGGTCAACGACGCGGAGCCGCTGGGCGGCCGTGTCTTCCTCGAAGGCTACCTCGGCCCGAACACGACGATCGTGGACCTGCGCCCGCGGTGACAGGTGACAGGCGGGTCCAAGGACAATCCTTCCTGTCACCTATCACCTATCACCTGTCACCTTCAAACGCGGGCGAGCGGCGCGGGCAGGCCGGCGACGTCCGCGCGCGTGCGGAAGATCGTGCCGCCGCGCTCGGGCGCCTCGCTGTTGTCGGCCGTGACGATGTAGAGGTCTTGCCGCCCCTCGCCGCCGAAGCAGAGGCTGGTGACGGCGCTCGCCGGCACGGAGAGCGTGCGTTCCAGCGAGCCGTCCGGCCGGTAGCGCGCCACGCAGCCGCCCTGGAACACGGCCACCCAGACGCCGCCCTCGGCATCCACCGCCAGGCCGTCGGGCACGCCCAGCTCGACCCGGGCGAAGACGCGCCGGCCGGAGACCTGGCCGCGGCCGTGCACGTCGCTGATATAGATGGCGCGGGCGGCGCTGTCGGAATGGTAGAGCAGCCGCTCGTCGGGCGAGAAGCCGATGCCGTTGCTGAGGCCGACGCCGTCGTAGACCTGCGTCGCCTCGCCCGCGCCGGAGATGCGCCACAGCTCGCCCGGCGTGCGCTGGCCGCCCTGCGCGAACGGGTCGCTGCGCACGGTGCCGGCGTAGACGGCGCCCCAACGGTCGGTGAACAGGTCGTTGAAGCCAGGGGTGTTCTCCGGCGCGAACAGCACGCGCGTCTCGCCCTCGCGCACGTGGCAGATATCGCGGCCGGAGACGACGAGGCCGCCCTCGGCATGCAGGGCGATGCCGCCCACGCCGCGCCGTTTGGGGATGACCGTCGCGATCGTGCCGTCGGGGGCGCGGCGAAAGACGCCGCCGTTGTGCACGTCGCTGAAGTAGAGGTTGTCGCCGGCGTCGAGGCGCGGCCCCTCGATCAGCCCGTAGCCGAACGCCAGCGTCTCGATCGCCTCGCTCGCCATCGCGGGCCTCCCTGCTCTGAGGTGACAGGTGACAGGTTACAGGGAACAGGCGGAAGGGGGCAGGGAACAGGAACGAGAGGCGAGGCCATGGTACCCCTCGTTCCTTGTTCCTATTTCCTCGTTCCGCGGCTCAGTTCGTGTTGGCGCAGATGGCGTAGAAGATGACCTGGCCGGCGGCCGCCGTGCTGCCCGTATCGTTCAGCAATACCGCCACCCAACTGCTGTCCGAGTTTGGGCCGTCATCGTCTACAAGAAACGTGCCGGCAGTACGATTGAGCACGCGCACGCCGCCGCCCAGCACCCTCTTACCGGGCGAGCAGGTGACCTGCTGCACCATCTCCGAATTCGGCGCCAGCGTCGGGTTGGTGAGGACGACCTGGTTGCGCTCCCAGTTCGAGAGCCCGGCCGGCCCCTGTGCGCCGATGGGCCCCTGCGGTCCGGCCGGCCCCTGGGCTCCCGTTGCGCCGGTTGCGCCGGTTGCGCCCGCCGGCCCCGTGTCGCCCTTCGGTCCCTGCGGTCCCGCCGGCCCGATTGGCCCTGTGGCGCCGGTGGCGCCGGGTGCGCCCGTATCGCCCTGCGGCCCCTGCGGCCCAACCGGCCCCGCGGGGCCTTGCGGGCCGGCCGGTCCGGCCGGCCCCTGCTGGTTCCAGGTGAGCGCCGATTCGTTCTGTTTGCAGTCGGCGGCAGTGCCGACGATGCGCGTGTTCCTCTCGCCGTTGTCCTTGACGCAGGCCGTGATCGTGCCGCCGCTGCCGCTGGCGCGCACCAGCGCCACCGCGCCCGTGGCCAGCACGCCGAGCGCCAGGCCGGCGGCCAGCCAGACCAGCCGGCCGTGCCCACCCCGAACCAAACCGGAAGAAGGATTCGCCATCGCCGCGTTCCTCCCCACGCCGCCGCGGGCGGCGTGCTGGTGCTGGCACCATGACCATGCAACTCAGTGCTGCAAATATGGTCTTGAGCCTTGGCAAGGCCGTCAAGGCACGGCGGGTGTCGCAACGATACGGAAGAGTATCGAGATGCAGCGCCGCAGGCGCGTGGCCGCCTCGCCATCATCGCCATCGCGCCGCGCGGCGACGTGCGCGGGCCGCTCTTTCGGTGCGACGGCGCTGCAGCCGGCCCGCGCCGTCTGTTCCCTGTTCCCTAGAGAAAGAACGTGAGGTTCTTCGCCAGCAGCACGTTCTGGTCGAGTGTGATCGCGCGGCGGGCGAGCAGCAGGCCGCCCGCGACGCGGCGCAGCGTGTCCTCGCGCTTGCCCACGAGGATGTCCGTCTCTTCTTGCAGGCGGTTGCGGTAGAGCAGGAAGCGGCTCTTCACGCGCAGCTCGGCGCCGTCATCGGCCAGGATCTGCACGTTGGTGACCAGGTGGCAGAGGCGCGAGAGCGGCTCCTCCGCCCAGTGAATGCCCGTCTCGATCTGCTGCACGCGCTTGCGCAGCGTCTCCTTGCCCTCGTCGAACCAGGCGATGTCCCGCTGCTCGCGCGTGGCCTCGCGCGCCGCCTGTTCGCCGGCGCGCACGTTGCGGCGCAGCGGCATCCAGTAACGCACGTCCTCGGCCAGCAGCTCGAGCCACGCGGCGAAGCGCCGCTCGTCCAGCAGCTCGGCCTCGTGGAAGAGCCACTCTTCGACCTCGCGCTGCAGCAGCAGCCGGGCGACGGCGGCGGATTGGGACTCGTCCATCGGGGACAGGTTACAGGGAACAGGGAACAGGGAACAGGGAACAGGTGGTGACAGGTGACAGGGGAAGGAGACTGTCACCTGTCACCTGTCACCTGTAACCTGTCACCTGGATCTACGCGCCCGTCCGGCCCGAACGCAAGCGGAGCAATGAGACGCCATGAGCTTCAAGCTGGTGATGCTGCCGCCCTACTTCGAGGAGAGCTGGCCGCAGAAGATCCGAGAGGCCGTGCCCGACGCCGTGGTCAGCGCCTGCGCCACCGACGAAGAGGCGGCCCGGGAGATCGTGGACGCGGACGCCGCCTACGGCACGGTGCCGCCCGACCTCTTCGCCCGCGCCCGGCGGCTGCGCTGGATCGCCGCGCCGCTCGCCGGCCTCGGCGGCGGCTGGTTCTACGACGCGCTGGTGCAGAGCGACGTCGTCGTCACCAACATGCGCGGCAGCTACAACGAGCATCTCTCGGCCCACGCGCTGGCCTTCCTGCTCGCCTTCGCCCGCCGCCTCGACCACTACGCGGCGCAGCGCCGCTGGCGGCGCGGCCCGAGGCCGATCGACCTGACGCGGGCGACGGTGCTGATCGTCGGCGTCGGCGGCTCCGGCAGCGAGGCGAGCAAGCAGTGCGCCGCCTTCGGCCTGCGCGTGCTCGGCTGCGACCCGCGCACGACCGAGCCGGCGCCCGGCATGGCGGAGCTGTTTCCGCCCGAGCGGCTGGCGCAACGGCTGGGCGAGGCCGACTTCGTGCTCGTCACCGTGCCGGAAACGCCGGACACGCTGGGCATGTTCAACGCCGCCTTCTTCGCGTGGATGAAGCGTGGCGCATACTTCATCAATATCGGCCGCGGCGGCACCTGCGTCACGGCCGACCTGATCGCGGCGCTGCGCTCGGGCCAGCTCGGCGGCGCCGGGTTGGACGTGGTCGCGCCGGAGCCGTTGCCCGACGACAGTCCACTCTGGTCGCTGCCCAACGTGCTGATCACGCCGCATGTGGCGATCGCCGGCGCGCCCTACCAGCAGAAGTGGGAGGAGATCCTGCTGGAGAACTGCCGCCGCTTTGCCGCCGGCCGGCCGCTGCTCAACGTCGTCGACAAGCGGAAGTGGTTCTGACGAGGGCAAAGGGCGCAGGAACGAGGAAAAAGGGCGAAGGAAATAGGAAATAGGGAGCGCCAGGCCACCCCCCTATTTCCTATTTCCTGAATTCTATTTCCTTGTTCCTGTTCCTGTTCCCTGTTCCCTGTTCCCTGTACCCTACCGTAGTGAACCGCCCCGGGTTTCATAGAGACTCGGGTTATTGGGAAGCAGCCAGTGGAAGCGGCTGCTGCTCATCGTAGTACAGGGCCTCGAACTCCGCTGGCGGCGCCATGCCTAACTCTCCATGGAGCCGGCGGCGGTTGAAC
>DATGEL010000139.1 GCA_035310145.1 Dehalococcoidia bacterium | reverse complement strand
CCGGCAGGCGGCCTCGCGCTCGCTGCTTTCGCTTCACTGTGTGCTGTTTTCAGCGAAATCAATTAATTCGGTTCCTACAGGAATTCAGACTTTTTCAACACCCTCATCAGGATTTGCGCCATCGCCGTTGCATAGTCCTTGGTGTCGGCAGCCTTCAGCCCCAGACGCTACGCGCCACGCGGGCCACCAGCTCCAGCTTCTGCCGCTGCACCTCGGCGCTGACCAGGTTGCCCTCCTGCGTCGAGGCGAAGCCGCACTGCGGGCTGAGCGCAAGCCGCTCCAGCGGGATGTGCTGGGAGGCCTCCTCGATGCGGCGGCGCAGCAGCTCGTCGCTCTCGATCTCCGGCTGCTTGGTGGTGACCAGGCCGAGCACGACGGTCTTGTCCCGCGGCACGAAACGCAGCGGCGCGAAGCTGCCGGCGCGGGGCGAGTCGTACTCCAGCAGCAGCCGTTGCACCTTGAGCGTGTTGAAGAGCTGCTCGGCGATCGCGTCGTAGCCGCCTTCGACGGACCACATGCTGCGGTTGTTGCCGCGGCAGAGGTGCAGGCCGAAGGTCACGTCCGGGAAGCCGGCGATCAGCGCGTTGTCCAGCGCGATCATGTCGGTGAGCCAGGTGTCGGTGTTCAATCCGAGCCGGTGGAAGTTCTCTATGCCGACTTCGCTGACGAGGTGCGTATAGCGCGGCGCATCGAGCTGGATATAGCGGGTGCCGGCGGCCACGCACTGCGCCACAACCTCGCGCATCAGCCGCAGCGCTTGCTGCATATAGACGTCGCGGTCCGGATAGACCTTGTCCGAGCTGCCCGGCACATAGAGCACGCTTGCGTAGGTCAGGCTCGGCAGCGTCACCTTCACCGGCTTGCTCGTGTGCGCTTTGGCGAACTCGAACTCGCGCAGCGGCAGGTTCTGCTTGAGGGTGAGCGGCGCGGTGACGGCGGGCAGGCGCAGCATCTCGCGCACGACGCCACGCTCGCTGGTGAAGGGCACGGCCGCCTCGGCATCATGCGTATAGCCGAGGCTCTCGGTGAGCGGGTCGAACCAGTAGCGCCGGCGCGCCTCGCCGTCGGTGAGCACGTCTACGCCGGCGGCTGCAAAGATGGCGATGTTCTCCAGCGCGGCGCGGTCCTGCACGGCGGTCCAGGCGGCCGCGTCGATCTGGCCGGCCTCGAACTGCTGCAGCGCCGCTTTCCAGTAGTCCGGCCGCAAGAGGCTGCCGACGATGTCGGCGCGGTAGTCGGGCATGTGGCCTCACCCCCGGCCCCCTCTCCAGCGAAGCTGGAGAGGGGGAGGCTGTGGAAGCTGGCTCGCAATTAGACCTTTGCGGGCTGGGCGGCGGCGAGGAGGTTGGCGGGGTTGTCGCGCACCATGCGCTCGATCTGGCGCTCGGAGATGCCGGCGTCCAGCAGCTTGCCGAAGTAGATCTCCAGCCCTTCGTCCACGTACGGGTTCGTGGTCTGGCCGAGGTCGGTGGAGATGATCGTCGTCTCGGCGCCGACCTGCTTGATGTTCTCGACCACCGTCTCCCAGGCGACTTTGCCCGTGTAGGGCGTGGTGAAGCAGCGCTCGAAGTAGACGCCGTAGGGCTGCAACTCGCGGTGCTGGTCGATGGTCAAGAACGTGGTCGGGAACTCGGCGTGGGTGATGATGATGCGCTGGACCTTGAGCTCGTGCGCGGCCTTCACCACGGCGCGCAGCTCCGGCAGGCTGATGTGGCCCGTGGCCAGCACCATGTCGTGCCGCGCGATCAGCTCCAGGCACTGCATCGCCGCATCGATCACCTTGCCGTTGTCGTCGATCATGCGGATCCAGTTGCCGGCGATGCCGAGCTGGCGCATCTCGCGCGCGATGCTCATCCAGTAGGGCAGCTTGCTTTCGTCGCGCTGGCCGGCGATGTTCTCCAGCTCGTTCTGCGAATCGACGGTCGGCAGCCAGACGACCTTGTTGCCCAGCCGCCCGGCGATGTCGACGGCGATCGGGTTCAGCCCGCCGACCGAGTTGTTCAGGGTCAGCGCGCCGAAGGCCTGCACCTGCGGGAACATGGCGCGCACCATTGTGGCGCGGTCGGCCGTGCAGATGTAGTGCGACTTGAGCACGAAACCGGCCATGCCCGAGTCGATCGTGCGCTGCGCCAGCACCACATCGTCGAACTTGCGCGGCAGCACGTCGGGCGCCGAGTGCACGTGCATGTCGATGGCGCCGCGCAGCAGCCCGTGTACCGTCTCCTTATCCGCCATGCCATTCCTCCCAAAATCGCGACCGGCCCGCGGCCTGCATCAGCGGTGCAGCATCGACTCGTAGTTGGCGCCCATCACTTCAGAGACCGGCCGGCCGGCGAGCACGGCGCGGGTCATCTCCGCCTCGCGCGCGGCGATCCCTTCCGCCGTTTCCAGCACTTCTCCCGCCCGTTTGGCGCTCACGAAGACGACGCCGCTGCCGTCGGCGATCACGAGATCGCCGGGCTGAACGGAGGCGCCGCCGATCGTGACCGGCTCGTTGAACGCCTGCTCCACGGCGCGGCCGCGCGCGGTGAGCGGCACGGCGCCGCGGGCGAAGACGGGGAAGCCGCGCTCGCGCGCCTCGTCCACGTCGCGGCAGGCGCCGTCCACGATCGTGCCGGCCACGCCGCGGATCTGTGCCGCGGTCGAAAGAATGCCGCCCCAGCCCGCCGCGTCGTCGCGCCCCTGGTGGTCGATCACGATCACGTCGCCCGGTGCGGCGGCCTCGATCGCCGCCGTGCCGAGGTGACGGGTCGAGGCCGTGCCGTCGGGCGGACCGAGGCGCACGGTGACGACGCGGCCGGCGATCTTCGCCGTGCCGGTCTGGCAACGAATGCCTGTTACCGTGCCGGCCAGCCCCAGCCGGTCCAGCGCATCGGAGACGGCGCAGGAATCGAGCCGTGCAAGGCGGGCGACCAGTGCATGCATGCTGTGACCTCCGGCCCGTCGGCCCTCACCCCCGACCCCTCTCCCAATCCTGGGAGAGGGGAGCTTGTACGTCCCGCCTTTAGCCTTCTAGCCTCGCGGATCGATCTCCCCTTCCCCCAGGATTGGGGGAAGGGGCCGGGGGATGAGGGCCGAGAGCCCCGCTACTTCGCCTGGCAGGTGCCGATCTGCGGCACTTCGGACGCGGGCACGGTCTGCAGGATGTCTTCCTTCTGGCCGTGCTCCTGGATGATGTAGACGTTCATGCGGCCCTGGTGGTCGTTCTTGTTCATGATCATCGGCCCGGTCGGCGAGTCCGGCCCCTGCGGCATGTTCAGGTTCTCGAAGGCGGTGATCCACTTCTGCGTGTCGGCCTTGCCGTTGACCTTGGCCGCATCGCCGGCGGCGCGGACCGCGCTGATCGCCATGTACGAGACGTACCCATGCACGCCGATCGTGGTGCGCTCCTGCGGGGCGAACTTATGCCAGTCGGCGTCGAACTGCGCGTCGTACGTGTTGCCCGGAATGCCGTCGGTCGGATGGACGGTCACGCCGATGCTGCCGTCCACGGCGTCGGGCGCGGTGCCGCCGAAGAAGTCCTTGCTCGCCTGGGTGGAGATCGCCACCTTCTTGTTGATGCCGAACTGCTGGATGGCGCCCATGATGCGCACCAGGTCGGCGCCGCCGAAGGCGACCACGAGGCCGTTGATCGAGCCGTCGGTCGGGATCTTGCTGACGTAGGGCGAGACGTTCGATTCGTTCAGCGGCACGGGAATCTCGACCGTGACCGAGCCACCGAGCTTGCCGAGAGAATCTTTGTAGGCCTTGAGCTGCGACTGGCCGAAGGCGTAGTCGGCGTACATCACGCCCCACTTCGGCCCGGCGGACTTGATGAGGTAGCTCGACTCCGGGTCGGTGGTCTGGTTGGCGGTCGGCTCGACGCGGAAGGAGAATTTGTTGCAGGCGGTGCTGGTGAACACGTCGCTGGCGCAGCCGGTGGACGCCACGTAGAGGACGCCGAGCTGCGGCGCCTGCTGCTCCACGGCCAGGCACTCGTTGCTGCCCACGCCGCCGACCAGCACATCGACGTTATCCTGCTGCACCAGCTCGCGCGCCAGGCGCACGGCCTCGGCCGGATCGGTCTTCGGGTCGGCGTAGACAGCCTCGACCTTGTGGCCGTTGATGCCACCGGTGGCGTTGATGTGCTGGATGGCGAAATCGACGCCGAGCTTCATGTAGTTGCCTTCGTTGGCGAAGGCGCCGGTCAGGTCGGCCAGCACGCCGATCTTGATCGGGCTGCCCGTGGCCTGCACCTGCGCCTGCGGCGACTGCGTCGGGCCGGCCGGCGCCGCGGCGGCGGGCGAACCAGAGGCGGCGGTGGTGACAGCCGCGGCGCTCGCGGCCTTCGTGGCTGCCGCTGCCGCGGCCGTGCCGGCAGCGCTGGCGGCCGAGGCCGGCGCCGCCGCGCTCGCGGCTTTGACCGCGGTCGCGGGCTTGTTGCTGCTCGAGTTGTTGTTGCTCGAGCTGCAGGCGACGAGCAGCAGCGCGGGCAGCCCCACGAGCAGCAGGCGCAGCGGCGCTCGCCGAATTCTGCGGATGGCCAGATCCATGCCCTGCCTCCCTGTCTTGCTGCGCCGTCGCGTCCACGGGCGGCGGCGTGGTTCCCGGATACTGCCAGCCTCATTCCAGCCGTGCAAGCGGGCGGCTACAGGTTGTGCGCGTCCTCCGTCGCTCGCAGCCCGGCCGCCGCCTCTGGCTCTATCGCCTCACCGTCGCTGCGTGTCATCCGCAGCAGGCCGAGCGCATACGAGCGCAGCCCGCCGCCGAGCCCGCGCAGACCCCGCGCCCGCGCCCGCCGGTAGAGTCCGATCACGCCGTCGTCGGGCATCAGGAAGACGATCGCGATCAGAGCGATGCCGATGAAGAGCTGCGAGTCGGAACTGTGCCGGCTGATCGTCTCCGAGATGTTGCGGAAGCCGGCGGCCCCGATCAGCGGGCCGACAATGCTGTCCACGCCGCCAACGAGCGCGTAGAGCAGGCCGTTGAGCGAGTAGTTCAGCCCAACCATGTCCTGCGAGACGAACTGGTTGTCGAGCACCAGCAGCCAGCCGCCCACCGCCGCGACGAAGCCGGAGAGCAGCGTCAGCGCCATACGGTAGCGGCTGACCTCGTAGCCCATCGCCGCCGCCCGCAGCGGATTCTGGCCGATCGCACGCACGGCACGGCCGAACTGCGAGTTGAGCGCGTACCAGCAGACGGCGCAAACGAACAGCGTCACGCCCAGCACGAGGTAGTAGAAGCCGTGGCCCCGCAGCGGGTTCTGGCCGAAGGAGAGGTGCAGCCCGCCCTTGAGCACGAGGCCGTTGTCGCCGCCGGTCAGCTTGGTCAAAAAGTTGGGCACCTCGAAGAAGGCCAGCGTGGTCAGGAAGGTCAGCATCATGTACTGGATGCCGGAGGCGACGATGGCGAAGATGCCGAACAGCACCGAAACGACCAGGCCGGCGCCGATGCCGATCAGCGGCAGCAGGACCGGGTTGCTGACGCCGTGCTGCGTGGCGATGGCGGCGGCGTAGGCGCTGACGCCGAAGGTGGCGCCGACGCCGATGTTGAACAGCCGCGCGTAGCCGGTGATCAGCGCAACCGAAAGCCCAAGCAGCCCGAAGATCAGATACAGCGCCAGCTTCTGCGAGAAAATCCCGCCCTTCGCCGGCGGCACGACGATCAGCGCGAGCACGAGCAGCGCCAGCAGGCCGCCGTGCAGCCACCACGGCGTTGAACGCCACCTGCGGCCCGCCACCTTCATCGCGCCCGCTCCACCGTCACTCCGAATGGCTGCACAGCCGGCCCCGTCGCCGCTCCGGAAGCCATCGCTTACAGCCGCGCCAGGGCGCTCTGGCGGCGCGATCGCACCATCAGCAGCACGATCACCACGGCGATCGCCAGCAGCCGCACGGCGACCGGCGAAAGCGAGATCGAGCCGTAGGTGATCGTGCCCAGCGATTCGATCTCGCCGAGCAGCACCGCGATCAGCGCCGCGCCCATGAAGTTGCCCATGCCGCCCGCCACCACGACGACGAAGGCGTTGAGGATCACGTCGTTGCCCACGGTTGGATAGACGCCGCTGCTCGGCGCCAGCAGGCTGCCGCCGATGCCGGCCAGCGCCGAGCTGGCCGCGAAGGCGAGCCAGTAGACCCGCGGCACGGGCACGCCCAGCACCGCGGCCATGGAACGGTTCTGCGCCACGGCGCGCAGCCAGATGCCCCACTTCGCATACTTGAGGTAGAAGAAGGCGCCGGCCAGGATCGCCGCCGAGACGACGATGATGATCAGGCTGTACACCGGGTACTGGACGGAGCCGATGTTCACGTGCGCCGAGAGCGGCGCCTCGACCGGCTTGGCGTCGCCGCCGAAGGTGCGCGTCGCCCACTGCTGCAGGATCAGGCTGAGGCCCAGCGTGGCCAGCACCGTCGAGGTCAGCGCCCGGTCCAGCAGCGGACGCACGAGGAGCAGCAGCATGATCAACCCGCCCACGCCCACGACGAGGCCGGCCAGCACCACGCTCACCACGAAATTGTGCGTCTTCGGCAGCGTCCACCAGAGCACGTAGCCGCCCAGCATGTAGAAGTCGCCGTGCGCGAAGTTGACGATGTCCAGCACGCCGAACATCAGCGCCAGCCCGGAGGCGACCAGCGCCAGCGAGAGGCCGACGACCAGCCCGTTCAACGCCTGCAAGATGAACTCGTTCACGCCCTCGTCGCCTCCGCGGCAGGCGCCGGCGCCGCGGCCGCGGCGCCCAGATAGGCGGCGGCCAGCGCGTCCGGGCTGGCGAACTCCTCCGGCCGGTAGACGCCGGTGATCAGGCCACGGTCCATCACGTAGAGCCGGGCGCAGACGCGGCGCAACAACTCGTACGAGGCATCGACCAGCAGGATGGCGTTGCCGCTCTCGGCCGCATGCGCGAGCGCCTCGCTCACGTGCGCAACGAACATCGGCATCAGCCCCTCGCTGGGCTCGTCCACGAGCAGCAGGCGCGGCCGCAGCGCCAGCCCGCGCGCCAGCGAAAGCATCTTCTGCTGGCCGCCGCTGAGCGTGCCGGCGAGCTGCTCGCGCCGCTCTCGCAGGATCGGGAAGAGGGCGTAGGCCCCGTCGAGGCAGCGCTGTTGGTCGCCGCCGCTCTGCAGCAAGGCGCCGATGCGGATGTTCTCCTCCACGCTCATATCGGGGAAAACCGCGCGCTCTTCGGGCACGTAGCCCAGGCCGAGCGCGGCGCGGCGGTGCGTCGGCAGCTTCGAGACCTCGCGCTTGTCGAAGAGGATCTGGCCGCGCGTCTGGCGCAGCAGGCCGATGATCGCCTTCAGCGTCGTGGTCTTGCCCACGCCATTGCGACCGACCAGCCCCACCGCCTCGCCCGCGCTGACTTCGAGCGAGATGCCCTGCACGATGTGGCTCTTGCCGTAGTAGGCGTGCAGGCCGCGCAGCTCAAACATCCTGCAGCCCCCGCAGGAAGACGCGCTGCACTTCGGGCGCCGCGAACACCTGCTCCGGCGTGCCCTCGATCAGCTTGCGGCCCTCGCTGAAGGCGCTCACCGTATCGGCCACCGTGCGCACCAGGTGCACGTCGTGCTCGACCATGAGCACGGCGGTCGTCGTCGCCACCTGGCGCAGCAGGTCGGCCAGGTTCTGGCGCTCGTGCGGGCTCATGCCGGAGGAGGGCTCGTCCAGCAGCAGCACGCGCGGCCGTGCCCCCAGCGCGATCGCGACCTCGAGCTGGCGCTGCTGACCGTGCGCGAGCTGCCCTGCCGGCACGCCGGCGCGATCGTGCAGGCCAACCCGGCCGAGGATCTCGTGCGCCAGGGACAGGTCAGCTTCGCGGCTGCGCGGACGCAGCAGTTGCAGCATGCTGCGGCGCGCCTGCACCGCCATCACCACGTTTTCGAGGCAAGTGAAGGTCGTCAGCACGCTGGTGAGCTGAAACGAGCGGCCGATGCCGGCGCGGGCGCGGTGCGCGGGCTTGCTGGCGCCGAGCGAGCGGCCGTCGAACAACACGTCGCCGCTGGTGGGCAGGATCTGCCCGCCGAGCAGGTTCAGGACGGTAGTCTTGCCCGCGCCGTTGGGGCCGACGAGCGCATGCACGCGCTTGTCGAAGACGTCGAGGTCGACGCCATCCACGGCCTTGAAGCGGCCGTAGAGCTTGGAGACGCCGCGTGCCGCCAGCACGGCCGCGCCCGCCCCGGCGGACGCACCGGTCTTCTCGGCCTCGGATGAGACGGACGCCAGCACCATTCCTCCCGCGTCTCTAGTCACCGAACCGCAACGGGCGCCCTGCGCCGCTTGTGGCCGCAAGCATACGCTTGCCGCACCGCCCGCGCCAATGGCGGCCGACCCCAAGCCGGCGGCGTCCCCATCTGTGCCTGGCCTACAAGACGGCCCGGCCGCGGACCTACCACTGACGGCTTCGCCGTCTGTTCCCTCCCCACAGGGGAGGGGTTATCTGAGAACGAATGCTTGCCTCAACCAAACCCTTCCCCCGTGGGGCCAGAGCGCAGCGCAACGGTGCTCGATGGGCGCTGGGCGCCCATCGAGCACCGAGACTTCCCATGCGGACGCGCCTTCAGCCGCGGCGGGGTTAAGCCGCCGCGATCAGGACCAGGCGCCGAAGGCCCAGCCGCCGCCGGTGCCGGCCGGCGTGCGATAGCCCGGCAGGTAGTCGATCAGCCGGAACTGCAGGTGCTCCAGCGCGCCGGCCGCCGTGATCCAGTTGCGCGTCTCCGAGGTGGCCGAATCCAGGCGCTTGCGCGGCAGCGAGGAGAGCAACTCGCCGTCCTTCTCTTCAAGGCCGCGGATCACCATGCGGTCCAGCTCCTCGTCCACGACGAAGTGGCTGAGCCCGCCCGAGGCGACGACCGCTACGCGCTTGTCCGCATCCCACGCCTCGATCGCGGCGTGCAGCGCCTTGCCAAGCTGGTAGCAGCGGCGCGGCGTCGGCTGGTTGGGTGGATAGCAGGTGTTCTGGAAGACGGGGACGATCGGCCGTACGTTGCCGTTCATAATCCGCCGCACCACGAAGCTGTAGCCGTGCGGCATCCCCTGGCGCTTGGGCGGCGTCTGGCGCACGCGGTCCACGTAGCCGGCCGGGCCGATGCGGCCGCCGTACTCATCGCGCAGGTAGCGCAGGTGCGAGATGTCGAAGTCGGCGTCGATCAAAAACTCGATCAGGTGCTTGCCCAGCGCCGCGTCGACCGGCACGTCCATCGCCTTGTCGCCGTAGCCCCAGGAGGCCGCCTTCATCACGGGCGAGGCCGAATCCCCGAAGGTGCGCGGAATCAGGCGCATCGATTCGCCCCAGTAGACGGCAAACGAAGGCATGTTGTCGTCGAAGAGCAATTCGTCCTGGTCGTCGCTGATGATGACCACGGCGTCGGGCGCGGCCTTCGCCAGCGTCTGCTCCAGCGTGCCGATCGCCTTCTGCGCCCGCTCGAACTGGTCTTTGAAGTTCGCCGGCGTGGCCTTCGTCGCGATCGCCGGGTCCGCCTTCGCCAGCAGCTCGTCGTAGGACAGGCGCGTGCCGTCCGGCGTCAGCAGCTCCGGATTGTTGCGATCGCGCTTTGCATACTCTTCCCACATCTCCGCCGGCAAGCTCAGCAGCGGCGTATGCGACGTGCCGATGCCAAGAACGATCTCCGCCATCGCCAGCCCCCTGTTAAATCAGGTCAAGTACCGCAGCCTCCCCTCTCCATCGAAGATCGCGCTCCGCGCGATGGCAAGCCATGGAGAGGGGGCCGGGGGGTGAGGCCACGCGCTACACCTTCACCGGCACCTTGAAGCGTGTGAAGACCTTGCGCGCGTTCTCCTCGAAGATCATGCGCTTATCCTGCGCCGAGAGGAAGGAGATGCCCTCGATCACCGGCTTCAGGTCATCGAGCCACTTGCCCGTCTTGGGGTCCTTGGCCGAGCCGCTGCCCGGCTTCTCCGTGCCGAACATGCAGCGATCCGGCCCGCAGATCTTGAACAGCAGCTCCAGCGACTCCTGGTTGTAGAGGATCGTGTCGAAGTAGAGCTTGCGCAGCTCGTCGTCGAAGCTTTCGCCGCCGCCCTGCCGCCAGTGGTGCGCCCGCCAGCGGCCGATCTGGTAGGGCACCGAGCCGCCGCCATGCGAGACGATCAGCTTCAGCCCGGGGAAGGTCTGGAGCACGCCGCGGTCGATCAGCGACATGATGGCGATGCTCTCTTCGGTGATGAAGTGGTTGCTGTACGACTCGCGGCCGTTCTTGCAGGCGGCGGAGTGGATCAGCGCCGGCACGTCCAGCTCGACCAGCTTCTCGTAGAGCGGGAACCAGTACTCGTCGCCCAGCGGCGGCGTCTGGCCGTCGCCCTCGCCCGGATCGGGGTTGAGCAGGCAGCCGACGAAGCCCAGCTCGTTGACACAGCGCTCCAGCTCTTCCAGGCAGTCCGTAACCGGGCCGCCGGCCACCTGCGGCAGGCCGCACATGCCGCCGAAGCGATCCGGGTGTGCCTTCACCTCGCGCCCGATCGTGGTGTTGATCGCCTCCAGCCAATAGTGCACCAGCTTGCCGGGTTTCATGCTGTGCTGCATCTGGAAGGGTCGCGGCGAGATGAACTGCACGTCGGTGCCGACCGAATCCATCGTGGCGATGTTGGACTGCGCCGACTTCTCCAGCGCCTCGTCGCTGATGTTGGGGTTGCCCCTGCCGTGGTGGCCGCCGCTGGAGTTCAGTTGCAGGCCGTAGGCGTACAGCTCGGGCGGCGCGACGACGTGGGCGTGAACGTCGATGATCATGGCTGCTCCTCCAGGGAAATGCATGAAGCGCCGTGCTAGCCGAGCACGGCCACGACTTCGCACTGCATCAGCATGCCGCCGGCCAGGTCGTAGAGCAGGGTGTGCCGCGCCGGCCGGTCGTGCTCGTCCGGGAACATCTTCAGCCACTCGGCGTTGAGCGCCTGGCGGTACTGGTTGTCCTTGAGGAAGACGGTCAGGTGCGCTACGTCGGCGGGCGTGGCGCCGCCGGCCGCGAGCAGCGTGCGCAGGTTCTGGAACATGAACTGCGCCTGGCGCTCCGGCTCGGGCGGAATCGTGCTGGTGGCGGGGTCCATGCCGGCGATGCCCGAGGAGAAGATCATGTTGCC
>DATGEL010000138.1 GCA_035310145.1 Dehalococcoidia bacterium | reverse complement strand
TGCCGACCGGCACGATCACGTTTCTGTTCACCGATGTTGAAGGCTCGTCGCGGCCGTGGGAGGAACATCCCGCGGCCATGCGCCAGGCCATGGCACGCCACGATGCGCTGCTCGCCACGATCGTTGAGCAGCACGACGGGGTGGTCGTGCGCCCGCGGGGCGAGGGCGACAGCCTCTTCTGCGTTTTCGTGCGGGCCAGCGATGCGGTCGCTGCCGCCCTGGACGGGCAGCGGGCGCTGGCGGCCGAAGACTGGGGCATCGTCGGCGCAATCCGTGTGCGCATGGCGCTGCTGACCGGTGAAGCCGACCTGCGCGCGGGCGATTACTACGGCTCAGCCGTCAACCGCTGCGCCCGCATCCGCTCCGCCGGCTACGGCGGCCAAACGCTGCTGGCGCAGACGACGGTCGAACTGGTGCGCAGCAGCCTGCCGCCGGGCGCCAGCCTGCGATCGCTGGGTGTGCACCGCCTGCGCGGCGCGGGCCAGCCGGAGACGATTCACCAGCTCGAAGCGCCCGACTTAGCGGCCACATTCCCGCCCCTGAAGACCGAGGTGGATCGTCCAAACAACTTGCCGCTCTCACTCACAAGCTTCATCGGCCGCGAGCGAGAACTTGATGCGGTGCTTGGCCTGGTACTGCAGCACCGTCTGGTCACGCTGACCGGTCCCGGAGGGACGGGCAAGACCAGGCTGGCCATCCGCGCGGCAGAGGATTTGCTGGATGCCTTTCCGGGCGGGGTGTTCTTCGTAGACCTGGCGCCGCTGCGCGATCCCGAACACGTGCCCGCCGCCCTCGCCCGCGTTCTCGGCCTGCGCGAGTCGCCGGAACAACCGCTCATAGACACACTGCGCTTCTTCCTGCGCGAGCGCACGGTGTTGCTTGTACTGGACAACTTCGAGCACCTGATGCCGGCGGCGCCGTTCGTCGCCGGGCTGCTCTCCGCCTGCCCGGGCCTGCGCGTTCTGGCGACCAGCCGCGAGCCGCTGCGCCTGAGCGGCGAGCGGCAGTATCCCGTGCCGCCGTTGCCCCTGCCGGAGGGCGAGGCAGCCGATGAGACGGCGATAGCCGAGAGCGCGGCGGTGGTGCTCTTTGTGGAGCGTGCGCGGGAGGTGCGCCCGGACTTCGCGCTGAGCACGGAGAACGCCGCCGCCGTCTCCGCGATTTGCGCCCGGCTGGATGGCCTGCCGCTCGCAATCGAACTCGCGGCGGTGCGGGTCAAGGCGCTGCCGCCGGCTGCGCTCCTGGCGCGGTTGGACCAGCGGCTGCCGCTGCTCACCGGCGGGCCGCGGGACGCTCCCGCCCGGCAACAGACCTTGCGCGACACGATCGCCTGGAGCTACGCACTGCTGCCGCCGGCGGAGCAGACGCTCTTCCGTCGGCTCGGCATATTCGTCGGCGGCTGCACCCTGGACGCGGCGGAAGCGGTCTGCGACTCAGCCGGCGACCTGGGTATTGCAACGATCGATGGCCTCGCCTCGTTGGTGGAGAAGAGCCTCGTGCGGCCATCGATGGGCATCCACGCCGAGCCACGTTTCACCATGCTGGAGACGGTGCGCGAGTTCGCACTGGGGCATCTGGAAGCCGGCGGCGAAGCAGAGACGCTGCAACAGGGGCTGGCGGAGTATTTCATCGCTCTCGCCGAGCGCGCGGACCTTGGGCGTCGGCAGGGCGACTCCGACGGTTGGGCGCAGATTCTGGAGACGGAGCAAAGCAACGTGCGGACCGCGCTGGCCTGGGCGCTGCGGTGCGACGATGCCGTCGCCGGGTCGCGCTTGCTCGACGCGCTTTGCTGGTTCTGGGGCGAGCGGGCGCAATTCAACGAGGCGAATCAGTGGGCCGCAGCGGTACTGACGCTGCCGAGCGCGGCCAGAGGGTCTCCCGCACGAGCGCGGGCGCTGCACCATGTTGCGAGCACGGCGCGTGTACTGGGCGACTTTGCGCGGTGCGATGCGTATCTCGAGGAGAGCATCGCGATCTCTCGTGCGGGCGGTGACCTGAAGCAGCTCGCCCGCAGCCTACTGGAGCAGGGGCTGCGCTGGCGCTCGGACGATCTTACCGAAAACCGCCGGCTCATTGAGGAAAGCCTGAGCCTCTTTCGCCGCCTGGGCGACCTCAGCGGCGTCGCCGAGGCCCTGGAGCGTTTGGGGACGGTGGCAATTCGGGAGGGCGATGCCGAAGCAGCGCGCACTCTGTTCACCGAGGCTTTGAATCTCAGCCGCCAGATCGGAGACTCGTTGCATGCATCGCAGGTGCTTCTCGGCCTGGCCCAGCTAACCGCCGAGCAAGGCGACACGGCTTCCGCGCTCGCGTACTTCGAGCAGCATCTGCGACTGTCCCGTGAGCTGAAAGCTGCGGGATCGATCCTTGACACGCTCCCCAATGTAATCTTTCTCCGCTCGCTCCGCGGCGAGACGGCGGGGCTTGGCGGTCTGCTCGCCGAGAACCTTCAGCTACTGCGTGAACGGAGCGCCTACGTCGTCCTGCCAGGGACGTTGGAGATGGCCGGCGCCGTTGCCATGCGCTGGCGTCGCTGGGACCAGGCGGCGCGACTGTTCGGCGCGGCTGAGGGCTTGCGCGAGGCGCGCGGGGTCGGCCGGGCCACCGCGTATCGCGATCTCTACCGCGCGGGCGTTGAGCTGCTACGGCGCAGATTGGGCGATCAGTGCTTCGACGCTGCCTGGACGGCCGGCCGAGCGCTGTCGCGCGACGAGGCGATCGACGAAGCACTGGCGCTGGCCGCGGATCTGCGGGAAGCCGAAACCCCGCGCACCCCGCTGCAGGAACCAACTCAGGATGCGCCTGCGCCTTCCACGTTGCCGGCCGGTCTTTCGCTGCGGGAGACCGAGGTACTGCGCCTCCTCGCCGCGGGCAGGAGCAACCGCGACATCGCTGAAGCGCTGGTGCTGAGCATCCGCACGGTCGAGGCACACGTCGCCCGCGTCTACCAGAAGATCGGCGCCGCCAATCGCGCCGAGGCAACTGCCTACGTCGTGCGCCACAGATTGGCATAGAGCGTGGTCGCGCTGCGGTTGGGCGCAGCGTCAGTTGCCCGCAAACCAGGCTGATCCCTGCGCTTGTGAGACACTTCACCGCTGGGCCGGGCTTCGCTATGCTGAACATGGGACACAGTGTCCGCTGTGTTTCGCGGGGCGTGGCACAGAACGAGGTGACGGGTGTACGGCATCGGCATCGCCAAGGGCATCGGCCAGTCGCTGAAGCACGCCTTCCGCCAGCCGGTAACCGTCCAGTTCCCCGAAGAGACGCGCTGGTTCTCGCCGCGCTCGCGCACGAACCTGCTCTGGTTCGAAGAGCGCTGCACCGGCTGCTCCACCTGCGCCCAGGCCTGCCCAGACGGTTGCATCCTCGTGCAGACCTCGCCCAACCCCGACGGCTCGCTCAACAAGGACCGCTACGAGATCGACTTCCGCCTCTGCATGTACTGCGGCCTCTGCGCCGAGGCCTGCCCCTACGAGGCGATCCAGGTCGGCGGCACCTTCAAGGACTCGGTCTACGTCTTCGACGACATGTACAAGGACAAGCACGCGCTCACGCGGCTCGCGCGTGAGTATCTCGAAGGGCACAACTGGACGTATCCCAACGGCGCCAAGGCGCCCTTCGGCAACGACCTTGCCGAAGCCGTGCAGAAGCTCGATTAGGTGACAGCGAACGGGTGACAGGTGACAGTAGGGATCGCAGAAGAACCCTCCTGTAACCGGTAACCAGTCACCTGTAACCTACCGCGAGGAACGAGAGCGTGGCGACGATCACGATCGACGGCCGTTCGGTGCAGGCAGCCGACGGCGCGACTTTGCTTGAGGTCTGCAAAGCCGAAGGCGTCTACATCTCCAGCCTCTGCTACATCGACGGCCTGGCTCCCTACGCCGGCTGCCGCATGTGCCTGGTCGAAATCGAGGGCGCCCGCGGCCTGCAGCTCTCCTGCACGACCAAGATCACCGACGGCATGGTCGTGCGCACGACCACCGAAGACGTGGCCGACAGCCGCAAGGCCGTGCTCTCGATCATCCTCGCCAACCATTCCGACCGCTGCCTCACCTGCCACCGCCGCGAGCACTGCCACCCCGGCGACATCTGCCTGCGCGACGACGTCGTCACGCACCGCTGCCTCACCTGCCCCAAGAACTACCGCTGCGAGCTGCAGACGACCTGCGAAGTCGTCGGCATGTCCAACTACCAGCCGTGGGAGGACGAGGCGCGCTCCTTCTACGCGACCGAGCAGCCGCCGGCGGACCAGGGCAATCCCTTCCTCGAATTCGACCCGAAGATGTGCATTATCTGCACGCGCTGCGTGCGCGCCTGCGATGAAATACGCCACACCAGCGCGATCACGCTCGCCGGCAAAGGCTTCAGCACGCGCATCGCCTTCGGCGCCGGCGGGCCGATCCACGATTCGAGCTGCGACTTCTGCGGCGCCTGCATCGACGTTTGCCCCACGGCCACGCTGCTGGAGCACCCGCATAAGTGGGTCTCCAAGCCGCAGCAGTGGACCAACACCGTCTGCCCCTACTGCAGCGTCGGCTGCACGATCAAGCTCGGCACCAAGGACGGCAGCGGCGTGATCGTGCGGCCCAGCACGATCAACCCGGTCAGCAACGACCAGATCTGCGTGCGCGGCCGCTTCCACTACGACGCGCTGCGCAAGCGCGACTACCTCTCGCGGCCGCTGGTGCGCCGCGGCGACGCGCTGGCGCCCGTCGCCTGGGAAGAGGCGCTGGACGACACGGCCGTGCGGCTGCGCGCGATCATCGAGCGGCATGGCTCGGACGCCATCGGCTTTCTCGGCAATCCCATGCTCTCCAACGAAGAGGCGTACCTGCTGCAGAAGCTGGCGCGCATCGGCGCCGGCACGAACAACGTCGATTTCAGCGCGGGTCCGCAGGCGCAGGCGTTGGCCGGCGCCATCCGCGGCGCCTTCGGCAGTGAGGTTCTGCCTGCCGACCTCACGCAGCTCGCGCAGGCTGGCTGCATCGTCGTCGTCGGCGACGACCTGGAGTCGAGCCAACCCGTCGCCTCGCTGCGCGTGAAGGACGCGGTCACGCGGACGTTTGCCAGCATGGTGTATGTGAACTCGCGCTGGGGCGAGCTGGTGGACTTCGCCCACGCCTGGGTGCGGCCGCAGGCCGGCCAGGAGATTGCGGCGCTGAACGCGATGGTCCGCGGCCTGCTTGGCGAGGACGCGGTGAAGCAGCGGCTCAGCGGCGTGGCCGGCGTCGACGCGGCCGCCGGCGGAGAGGCGACCGAGATCGAGGGGCTGGACGAGGCGATCGCCTTTTTGAAGGAGGCGGCGAAGGGCGAGAACGAGCGCATTGCCGTCGTCTTCGCGCCCACGCCCTTCGGCGCCTGGCAGAACGTGCAGCTCTGCCGCGCCGCCGCCAACCTGGCGATCGTGCTGGCCGGGCCGGACCAGGCGCCCGCGTCCTTCTACTACCTGCCGGCGGACGTGAACACGAACGGCGTGCGCGACATGGGCCTCGGCCCCGACCTGCTGCCGGGCCTGCACCCGCTGTCTGATACGACCTTCCGCGGAACGCTGGCCGAGGCCTGGGGCGCGGAGCTGCCGGCAAACGCCGGCATGGACGCGGCCGCCATGCTGCGCGCCGCGAAGGCTGGAACCCTCAAGGCGCTGGTGATCGCCGGCGACAACCCGCTGCTCTCCGCGCCGGACAAGCAGCAGGTGCGGCAGGCGCTGTCCTCGCTGGAGCTGCTCGTCGTGATCGACAGTGTGCTGACCGACACAGCCCAGCTCGCCCACATCGTCCTGCCCGACGTGGACGTCTACGGCAAGGACGGCACGTACACGCCCGCGGATCGCCGCGTGCTGCGACGCATGGCCGCCACCGGCCCGGCCGGCGAAGCCACGCCGGCGCTCGACATCCTCATCGGCCTGGCGCGGCGGCTGGCGCCGGCGCGAGCCGCTTCGCCCCACCTGTCCGCCGAACAAGTGATGGACGAGATCGCCGGCATCGTCCCGGCCTACGCCGGCTCGCGCTACCCGCTGCTCGTGCTCGGCGATCGGCCGCAGACGCTCAACGGCGCGGCGCCGTCGTCCGGCGGCGCGTCGTTGCAGGTCGCAACGGCGCCCACCGCCAACGGCCGTGACGGCTCGCTCGCGCTGCTCAGCGGCCGCACACTCTACACCAGCCTGGAAGCGGCGAGTCTGCACAAGCCCGACGCGGACAAGTTGCACCGCGAGCAGTACGCCGAGTTGAGCCTTGCCGACGCCGAGCGGCTTGGCGTCGCCGATGGCGATCCGCTCGTGCTCGACGGCGCCACGGGCACCCTGCGCCTGCGCGCCCAGGTCCGCGACTCGATCCAGTCGGGCAGCGTCTTCGTGCCCTGGCCGTTCGACGGCGGCGCCCTGACGGCGCTCCTGCCGGCGGAGCCGGCGGAGGGTGAAACGCCGCACGTGCGCGTGACGAAGGGCGAAGGGTAGCGCGGCGGCCCCGTCGCCCGCTCCGGCCGGCGCTATAAGCGGGCGTCTCGGTCCGGCTGTGGCTTGTCCGGCATCGCTGGCCTACCATGAGCCAAACGGCTCGCACCGCGTGGTTTCACGCCGGAATCTCCCGCCGCAAAGGAGGGCGCCGATGGCTGCCTGGCCGCTCGCCGATCGCATGGCCCGTCTGGGCACGGAAACGGCCTTCGAGGTGCTGGCCCGCGCCCGGGCGCTCGAAGCCGAAGGGCGCAGCGTCGTCCACCTGGAGATCGGTGAGCCGGACTTTGACACGCCGGAGAACGTGCGCGACGCGGCAAAGCGCGCCCTCGACGACGGCTTCACCCACTACGGACCATCCGCCGGGCTGCCCGAACTGCGCGACGCGATCGCGGAGTATATGGGGCCGGCGCGCGGCCTGAGCTTCTCGCCCGAGGAGGTGGTGGTAACGCCCGGCGGCAAGCCGATCATGTTCTTCGTGATGCTCGCCACGCTGAACGAGGGCGACGAGGCGATCTACCCGAATCCCGGCTTCCCGATCTACGAAAGCGTGATCGAGTTCCTGGGCGCGCAGCCCGTGCCGGTGCGCCTGCGCGAGGACACGGGCTTTCGGCTCGACCTGGACGACTTCGCCGCGAAGCTCTCGCCCCGCACGCGTCTAGTCATCCTCAACTCGCCGCACAACCCCACCGGCTCGATGCTAACCCGCGCGGACCTGGAAACGATCGCGGACCTCGTGCGCGGGCGCGACCTGCTGGTGCTCTCGGACGAGATCTACAGCCGCATGGTCTACGACGGCGAGTTTTGCAGTATCACCTCGCTGCGCGGTATGCGCGAGCAGACCTGCATCCTCGACGGCTTCTCCAAGACGTACGCCATGACCGGCTGGCGCCTTGGCTACGGCGTGATGCCGGTCGACCTGGCGGCGCAGATCGCCCGCCTGATGACCAACAGCAACTCCTGCACCGCCTCGTTCGTTCAACGTGCGGGGATCGAGGCGCTGCGCGGACCGCAGGAGTCGGTAGTGACGATGGTGGCCGAATTCCGCCGCCGTCGTGATGCGATCGTCGACGGCCTGAACGGGATTCCGGGAGTCAGCTGCCGGCGGCCAGCCGGGGCGTTCTACGTCTTCCCGAACATATCGGGCACCGGCCAGAGCTCGGCCGCGTTTGCCGACCGGCTGCTCAACGAGCACGGCGTGGCCGCGCTGGCCGGCACCTCGTTCGGCGCCTTCGGCGAGGGGTATCTGCGGCTCTCGTACGCGAACTCGCTCTCCCAGATCCGCCTGGCGCTGGAACGCATCGGCGATGCGGCGCGGGCGCTGGCAACGAGGTAGGGATGGAGTTCCGGCCGGACGGCGGGCGGGCCGCCGATTGCGCCCTCGCGCTCGCCGTGCTGCTGGCCGCATGCAGCAGCGGCAACAACAAGCCGGCGCGGCAAAGCGTCACGGCGACCAGCGCCGTCACCGCCAGCGCAGCCGCAGCGCGGACCGCATCGCCGGCACAGACGCCAGCGAACGCGGCGCTCACACCGTTGCCGAGCGGCGGTTCCGCGGCCGCGGCGCCCGCAGGCTCGCCGCTGGCCAGCGCCACGCCGCCGCCGGCGCTGCAACCCGTGAGTGACCGACTGCAGCCGCTCTTTCTCAAGACCGGCGATCTGCCCGCCGCGCTGCAAACCTGGAACTACGCCGCGCCGGTCGGCCTTGCGAACAGCACCTACGTGCAGGGCAAGCCCAACGCGGCGCAGCTCAGCCAGCAACTCGATCGCGAGGGCCGGCTCGGCACGTTTTTGGCCGCGTGGGGCAACGGCAGTGGTCAGCAGGCCACGTTGCAGACGCACGCCGAGTCGCAGTTGCAGGACGTGCTCGCGCTCTACAAGAGCCCCGACGCGGCCGCGACGGGCTGCCCGTTTGTCGCGCAGGAGATACAGCCCGTGGTGCAAAGCCCGAACGGCGATGTGACGACGACGACGCCGCTGGACCTGCCCGCCGCCGGCCACGAGTTCAAGGCGTATCACATCGACTACCGCTACACCGCGGCCGTGGGCGCTGCGGGCAGCGGCGCCACGGCGCGGCTGCAGCAGGTCTTCCTGCTCGCCTGCTGGCGGCGGGGCGACGTGGTGGCCACCGTCCAACTCGGCGCGCTCAACCAAGAACCGTCACAGGACGAGTTCAAGCAGATTGTGGCCGCACAGGACAAACGGCTGACCGATGCCGGGCTACAATAGGCGGCGCGTGCGGCTCGAAGCGGCCGCACGGTGAAGGAGGCGCGACCATGATCTACGAGCTGCGCACCTACACGCTCAAGCCCGGCAGCGTGGGCAAGTTCGAGGAGCTGTGGGCGCCGATGGTTGAGGCGCGCAGCAAGCTCTCGCCGCTGGCCGCACTCTGGCACACCGAGATCGGCCCGCTCAACCAGGTCTTGCACCTCTGGCCCTACGAAAGCCTGGAGGAGCGCACGCGCGTCCGCGCCCAGGCCGTCGAGCAGAGGATCTGGCCGCCGCCGACGGAGGATCTGATCGTGCGCATGGAGTCGGAGATTCTGCACCCGGCTCCCTTCATGCGTCCCTTGAAGCCGGCCAAGCTCGGCAACGTCTACGAGCTGCGCATCTACACCTACCGGCCGGGCACCATGCCCGAGGTCATCCGCCGCTGGGCCGACGCCGTGCCGCACCGGGAGAAATACTCGCCGCTGGCCGGCGCCTGGTACAGCGACATCGGCACCGTCAACCGCTGGTATCACCTCTGGCCGTACGCCAGCGTGGCCGACCGCGAACGCGTCCGCGCCGAGGCGGGGAAAGACCCGCACTGGCCGGCGCCCACCGGCGAGTTTATCGTCAGTATGGAGAACAAGCTGCTCATTCCGGCGAGCTGCTCGCCCTTGCACTGACCCCGGCATCGAAGAATTCGGCGGGCCGGGCAGTTGCTGCCCGACCCGCCGTTCACGTTACCCCCGACCCGAAGCGCTGCCGCTTGGCCCCGCCTCACTCGTAGCGCAGCGCCTCCGCGATCGGCAGCGAGGCCGCCTGGCGCGACGGAATGTAGGTCATCAGCAGCGAGAGCAGGTAGCCCACGCCGGCGAAGATGATGATCTGCGCCCACGGCAGCGAGAACGAGGCGCCGCTGGTGTCTCCGAACGTCGTGCTGGTGAACAGGTTGTACGAGAGGATCGAAGCGGTAATCACGCCGGCGGCGATGCCGAACAGCGCGATGAAGCTCGTTTCCAGCGCGAAGCTCAGCGCCACCTGGCCGCGGCGGTAGCCCACGGCCCGCAGCATGCCGATCTGCTGCCGCCGCTCCACCACCGTGCGGGCCGCGATCACGGCCACCGCGGCGATGCCCACGAACAGCCCCAGGCCCATGAAGCCCTCGAACAGGTAGCTGATCCCCTTCTGGATCGCCAGGGCGTCGGCGATGTCGCTGCGGATCGAGGTCGCCTGCACGCCGTACTGTGAGAGCGCGGCGCGGATCGACTTCGCGTAGACCTTATCGTCGGTGCCCGGCGTCAAGCGAATCGAATACAAGTCGAAAGCCGGCTGACCAAGGGACTGCGTGTACGTAGAACCCGAGACCATCAGCGTGGCGAAGACGTTCTGCACAGTCTGATCGATCACGCCGATGACGTGCAGCGTCGTCTCCTTCCCCGCGGCGTCGCGAATCACAACGTCGATCGGCTTGTCGAACGTCTTGTCGCTGTTCTTCACGCCCTTCAGCACAAAGTTGGGACCGTCGCTGCCGCCCCCCTGCTGGCCGCTCAAAGCGCCCGCGTCGATCACGGCATCGGTCGGCTGCGTCTCCAGGGTCTTCCAGATCTGCTCCTTCGGGATGTCCTTGACGTGCGCCTGGATCTTCATCTGGTTCGCGTCGAGGAACGCCGGATCGCCCGCCCGCACGAAGTAGCGCTGCCACTTAGTCGAGTTGGCCATGCGGATGTCGGTCGTGCCGCGGTAGCCCGTGGTCGCGCCCATCGCCGCGATCTTCGAGGTGTCCACGCCGTTCTTTGCCATGGCGGACTTGAAGTCGCCGAGGTTGTTGTTCAGGTTGGTATCGACGTTCACGTCCCAGCCGCCGCGGGCGCTGTCGCCGGCGAACAGCTTCGCCGTGTTCGAGTTGACCGAGCTCATCACGGTGATGCTGAAGATGATCAGCGAGAACATGCCCAGCGTGAGGCCGGTGCGCAGCTTGCTCGCCATTGGGTACGCGATCGCGGTTGCCAGCGCCGGCCGCACGCTGCCAAGTCCGCCTCCCACGCGGTTGACCAGGCGGGCGAGCAGCTCGCCATTGAAGATCAGCACCAGCGTCGAGGCCAGCACGATCATCACGCCCGAGAGGAAGAACATCTCGAAGTTGCCGCTGTCGTTACCGTAGAAGCTGCCGAACAGGTTCTTCAGCACGTCGAACGGCAAGAGCCAGTAGACCAGCATCAGCACGCCGAACGCGGTGAAGGCGACGCGGTTGGAGACGCCGCGCACCCGCGCGATCAGCGCCAGGCCAAGCGCCGTGATCGAGACGCCGGCGGCGAAGAGGAAGAGGCTGCCGGCGGCGTGACTGCCGAGCAGGCTGAGCAGCCCCACAAGCAGGCAGACCACGCTCCAGACCGAGGTCCAGCTCATGCCGAAGCCGCGCAGGATGCCGAGCACCGCCCAGACCGGCGCCACGCCCGGGAGCAGGGAAACCAGCGCCCGCCAGGCCACCCCCCAGCCGCGGCGGCCGACCAGCCACGGCGCGACGATCAGCAGCACCAGCCCAGCGGCCGCGATGCCGAGACCCAGCCCGGCGGCGCTGCCCGCCGCTGTGAGGCCGCTGACGACGGCGATGCCGCCCACCAGACGCAGCACGCTGCTGAGAATGGCCGCACCCTTCACACGTCGCGGCTCGCGGCCCTTGACCGTGTCTTCGGGCATGTCGCGAATCGCCGCAACGATGTTCATGCGCGTGGTTCGATAGGACGAGAAGACGACGGTGATGAAGGTCAGCGCCACGCCGAGGCAGTAGGCCACCACGACGCTGCGCGGGCTGACGTGGCCGGCGAAGGGCAAGGTATTGTTGCCGGTGAAGATCAGATTGGCCGCGATCCAGATGATCAAGAAGGCCACGCCGACGCCAAGCGCCGCGCCGACGATGCCGGCCAGCAGGTTGTAGACCATCCCCTCGGCCAGAAACGATTGCACCAGGCCCAGGCGCGAGATACCCACGGCGCGGGCCATGCCCATCTCCGCGCGCCGTTCGGCGGCCAGCATCACGAAGATCAGGAAGATCAGCATCATGCCCGCGGCGATCGAGAAAAGTCCGATCACCACAAAGAGCGTGGTGAACACATTGCCCAGCGTCTCGGCCGTGTTCACGAAGTCGTGCTTCGCGTTCACCGCCTTGACCGTCACGCCCTTGCTGTCGAGCGACTCGATCACGGGCGCCGAATTCACGGCGTCCTTCAGCGTCGGAAACAGCTTCTCCCCGCGCGTGAGTCCGGCGTGCGAATCCTTGCTGGTGGAGAGATAGAGCTGGTTGACGCCGTCCGGCTTGCCGACGATCTGGCGTGCGGCCTCGAGCGGCAGCACGATGCCGCCGTTGCCGTTACTGTTGCCGACATCCTGCCAGCCGGTCATGATCTGGTCGTTGACGATCGCCTTCACCGTGAAGCTGTGCTGCTGGTTGTTGAACAGGCTAACGATCGTGTCGCCCGGCCGCGCGTCGATCTTGTCGGCCGCCGTGGCGTTGATGAACACCTCGTTGGGGCCCAGATCGCTCAGTTCAACGTGCCCGCCGCCCTTCGCCGCGAGGCCGCCTAGCTTTTGCACGACCGCCGGGTCGAGGCCGACGAGGTGGTACTGCGGCTCGGTGAGGCGTGTGCGCGGGTTGCCGACCGGCGCCGGCTCGTTGATCATCGGCACCCAGGTCAGCAGCTCCTTCGGCGTGCCGAACTCATCCTCGATCGCGCTTACCGAGGCGCCGGAGATGTACGGTGCCCCTGCCGTCGCGGCGGCGCCGCCGACCGGCCGTGTCTGCACTCGCAGATCGAGCGCGCCGAGGTTGTCGTAGACCGACTTGGTGATGCTGTAGTCGAGCGAATCGCCCACGGCGAAGGCGGCAGCGATGATCATCGTGCTCACCATCAGGCCGAAGACGATGATGATCGACTGGGCGCGCCGGCGCGGGATGTTACGCAGCCCCAGCTTGAACAGCACGGGATTGCGGACGGCGGCCAGCACGAAGGCGAGCAACGCCGCGCCCACGATCACCAGTAGCCCGATCATGATCCCGTTCATGGGGATGCCGAAGAGTGATTTCATGGTGGTGCTCCACGCGCAAAGGACGAAGCCAGGGAAGCGAGGCAGAGCCACACGAACGCGATGGGGGCGCGCATCCGCACGCCCGCGGGCGCGGGGCGACAGCGCCGCTCAGCCGCACGGCGGCGGCTGCAACGAGGTCGCTAGCGCAGACGTTCCTCGCCGACGATCAGGCCGTCGATCATGCTCACGATGCGATGGCAGCGTTGTCCCACGCCGGCGTCGTGCGTGACGATCACGAATGTCTGCTGCTGCTCGGCGTTCAGCCGCTCCATCAGGGCCATGATGTCTTCGGCCATCTGGCTGTCGAGATTGCCCGTGGGCTCGTCGGCCCAGACGATCGCCGGGTCGTTCACCAGGGCCCGAGCGATGGTGACGCGCTGCCGCTGGCCGCCGGAGAGCTGCGCCGGGCGGTGGTGGCCGCGATCTTCCAGCCCAACCTGTTCCAGCGCCGCGTTGGCCTTCTGCCGCGCCAGCTTCGGATTGACGCCCGAGACCACGAGCGGCAGCTCAACGTTCTCGACCGCGGTCAGCACGGGCAGCAGGTTGTATGACTGAAAAACGAAACCCATGCGCCGGGCGCGATAGGTCGTTTTCTGGTTGTCGTCGAGGTGCGCCAGGTCGGTGCCCTCGATCAGCACACGTCCGGCGTCGATGAAATCGAGCCCGCTGAGGCAGTTGAGCAGGGTCGTCTTGCCGCAGCCCGACGGACCCATGATCGCCACCATTTCGCCCTTGGCGACCCGCAAGGTGACGCCGCGCAACGCCGGTGTCACCACCGAGCCGCTGTGATAGGTCTTCTCGATGCCTTCGGCGTCCACCATGTGCGGAAGTGCGGGCTCCGCAGGCCGCGCTTCTGCTATCACCGCGGCCTTCACCTCAGCCATATGTGAATTCCCTTCCCTACAGGTCATGCCGGATCTTGACCGGCTGCTCCACAGGTATGATGCGTGCGGACATCATCCGCGGCACGGTCCCACAGTGTACATCGCGGTGCAGTCGATGGGCGCGCGACACCCCGTACATCGGTACGGGGGTACGGGGGTACGGGGGTACGGGGCAGCGCACCCGAACAGTCTTCATAGTGGCATATTCAGGGTAGCGGATGATGTGCCGCTCGGGCCAGTCCGTCGCCGCCGGCCTAGCGGCCCAGCTCGCCGCCGTCCGCGCCGGATACCGGAGCGGGCATGCGTGCCGGCGCCACGGGCGCCAGGGCGGGAAGGGTTTGGAACGTCGTCGCTTCTGCCGGCTTCGGCGTACCGTCGGCCCAGCCGGGATAGAGTGCGTTGAGGTTGGCGACGTCCTGGGCCTGCGGCGCGTCGTAGCCGTTCCAGCCCTGCCGCATGATCTGCGGCGTATGGTCGGTCTTCAGCGGGTGCGCCAGGCCAAGCACATGGCCGAACTCGTGGGTCGCCGTCTTCAGCCGCACCTCAACCGTCTCGGCGTCCAGCTCAGAACGGTTCAGAAATACTTTCGCGTGCGCGTAACTGCAGGCAAGGCAGTCGTTGCCAGCCCCGTCATACAGCTCCGTCACGCCCCAATAGTCGCCGTCGGGGCCGTCGTCGAAGCCGGTGCAGACGAACAGTTGCACCGTGGCCGTGTCCGTGCTGTCCGTGCGAACGAACGCCGCGGGCGAGTCCGTCGCGTTCCATTGCGCGGCCGCGTCATCGATGATCGTCTGATACGACGGATCGGCGCAGGCCGTGTCGTTGTACGTGATCACGAGCGCTGCACCACGGCTTACCGCCCAGCCGCCCCCGAAGCCCGCAGCCCGGACGTGCGGCACGGCCACCGCCAGGACGGCCGCGGACAGCAGCGCCACGCCGATGGCGGTTCGCCATCCGCGCACAGCGCCGCGTCGATTCCACACGCCGGTCATGTTCATGCTGCACACCGTCCTTTGCTTCGTCTCGTGTTGTCATTATTGTAACGATCGTGCGACGACCGCGGATGCAGCAGCGGTCACGCTCGCTCTGTGAAGCACGAGACAGGGCCAAAGCGCCCAACTTTCAGACGCCGGGCAAGCGAAACGGCGCCGAACCACTTCAGTGCGGCGGCGCGACGACCTGCAGCGCCTCGGGCTCTTCGGCGCTGGAGTTCAACTCCACCACCACGTGCTCGACCTCGGGAATACGCGCGACGAGCCGCGCCTTGAGCGCGTCCACCAGCGCCCCGGCCTGCGAGACGGTGAGGTTCGGGTCTACCTCGGCGTGCAGTTCAACCAGTGTTTCCGAGCCGATCATGCGCCCGGCGATGCCCGTGAGCTGCACGCCCGCGACCCGCGCGCTCTCGGCGATCACGGCCGCGCGCACGGACGGTGTCAGGCTGGTGTCCATCAGCTCGGTCGCGGCGCCGAGAAACACCTGGAAGGCGGTGTACAGAATAAAGCCGCTCACGATCAGCCCCGCCAGCGGGTCGAGCAGCGACCAGCCAGCGCGGGCGGCCGCGATGCCGGCGATGACGACCGCTCCGGAGAGCACGTCCGCCAGATGATCGCGTGCGTCGGCATTGACCGCCTTACTGCGCGTCGCCCGCGCGACACGGCCGGCGTAGATGGCCAGCACGAGCTTGGCGGCGGTGGCGAACAGCGCCACCCAGAGCGTCAAGAGGTCCGGCGCACCCTGCCGCCCGCGCGCCAGGCTCCCAATCGACTCCCAGCCCACCAGCAGGCCGGCGGCGCCGATCACCATCGCGGCGAAGTTGGCCGAGAGCGCCTCGGCGCGCCCGTGACCGTACGGGTGCGCGGCATCGGGCGGCTTGCGCGAGACCAGCAGGCTAGCCAGCGCGAGCAGGGAGTTCACCAGATCCGCGGCGGAGTGCACGGCGTCGGCGACGAGCCCGCTGCTGTGGCCGAGCGCGCCGGCCGTCCCCTTCAGGACGATCAGCAGCGCGTTTGCGGCCACCCCGAACAGCACGGCACGAATGCCGCGCGCCCGGCGTTCATTCGATCCGTGTGCATGCACGTTGCTGTGCTCTCAGCCGGCGGTCACCTGGGCAATGGTTCAGGCGCGGTCGGGGGAGGCGCCGCCCCGCCGGGCACGCGGCGGCCGGCTAGCGGCCTCCCGCCGTTCGGCGGCCACATGCTCGGCGCGATCGTGCGCCGGGGCAGCGCCCTCCGCGGAGCCACGCCGGCCGGATCGGACGGCACGAACACCGGCGTTCTCACCACGCTGGCGCAGCGACGCCGTCACCGGCGGCGCGGCCGGCGTCGCTGCGCCTCCGTCCCGGCCGGCGTGCGTCTGACCGCGTTCGCTAGCCGCCGGGGCTGATGCTGGCTGCCCGGTCCGGCGAGACGGCAGGCCCGGTCGCGCGGGCTGCCGTGGGCGCGACTCGTCGCCGCGCCGGTCCTCGGCCCGCGCGCCTGGCGGATTGCGACCGCGTCCCGGCCCGAGCGGATCGCGCCCGTTGCGAGCCGCGGACGGCGTGACACCCTCTCGCGGCGGGCGGCCGGGCGCCAGCGAGCGACGTCGCGGGAACGCGGGTTGGCTCGTGCGCTGCTGTTGATCGCGTTCGTCGCCGAGGCCGCCGTCACGCTCGTAACTCTCGCGCTGGCCCGCGGAGGCGCCGCCCATCGATCCGGGCCGCAAATAGCTGCGGCCGGGCCGCGCGACGGACCCACCCCCCGCGCCGCGCCCACCGTTCGCCGAGGTGCCGGCCCGTCCGGGGGATCCTCCCGATCGGAGCGGTGCAGACGCGGGACCTCGCCCGCCCGCGCCTGATGCCGAGGGCGAGCGGCCCGCGGCGCCGGGGGTCCAGTCATGCAGCCCCGGCCGGTAGCTGCGCGCCCCGCGGCGGTCCCCCTCCTCGCCGGGGCGGCGGCCCCGGTCGCGCGATGGCGATCCGCGCTGCTGATCGTTGCGACGGCGGCCTTTACTGCCGAATGGTGGCGCCACGATGCTCTCCTCAATATTGCGCCGTGCGGAGCCGGGATGGCGGACTTGAGCGCGTAGACCTGACACGGCGAGCGCCGCGAAGACGACCGCGCCTCCGCGCGCGCCGGTCACACGGCGTTTCCTCTCGGCCTGCGCGGCGGCGCAGGCTCCGAAATGCGAACCGGTGGCGCAATCACGCGCACCCGCTGGTCCGGATGCGGCCACGGCCGGCACTGCGCTGCGCGCGATACGCGATCGGCCGACATTGGCTCGGGTTCATGAATCGGCGCTGCTCTTCGAACGTTGCATCCAAGACCGCTCGAGCCGCTCACCGTGCGCATCTTCCCGGTGGAGCAGCGGCGGCTCTGTAAACAGCCCCTGTGCGGTGATGCCGCGAGGCGCAAGCCAGATCAAGGATGCGGTGCAGGCGCCCTCGCACCAGCCGGCGCGGGGCGCCACGACTCGCCGGCACGGCGTGTTCCCAGTATACCGCAACTTTTCGTCCGCAACGCGTTTGCCGACGTAATCACCGGCAGAATGTGTGTGCTCGCGACGCGATATGGGGCCAGCGACCGGTTTGACCGCCCTTCGAACCGCCTCCTAGAATGAGCCTTGCGGAGTGATCCCGACGAGCTTTCGCGCAGTGAGGTTGGACCAGCTTGCACGAGCGTACGACGCTGCCCAACGGTCTGCGCATCGTCAGTGAGACGATGCCCCACACGCGCTCCGTCAGCATCAGCATCTACGTTGGCGCGGGCAGCCGCTACGAAACGCGGCCGCAGGCCGGCATGTCGCACTTCGTCGAGCACATGCTCTTCAAGGGCTCAGCCGCGCGACCCACCGCGCAACTCATTTCCGAAGCCGTCGACGGCGTTGGCGGCCTGCTCAACGGCGGCACCGACCGCGAGTTGACCGTATATTATGTCAAAGTCGCGCGTCCGCACCTCGAACTGGCGGCGGACATCCTGATCGACATGCTCCGCCGGCCGCTGTTCGAACCGGAGGAACTGGAGAAGGAGCGCTCCGTCATTATCGAGGAGCTGCGCAGCGTGGCG
>DATGEL010000137.1 GCA_035310145.1 Dehalococcoidia bacterium | reverse complement strand
CCCCTATTTCCTATTTTCTCTTTCCTATTTCCTCGTTCCTCGTCCCGTTACTCCAGCACCTTGCGCACGCGCAGGAAGGCGTCTTGCTTTCGCGGCGCGTTTGCCAGCACCGACTCGGTGGGGCACGAGGGTCGCGAGGTGTCGTCACGCTCGATGTTGGCCAGCGGCAGGGTATGGGCCGTGGGCGGCACGCCGCTGGTGTCGATCTCGCCCAGGGCAGCGAAGTGGTCGAGGATCACCGAGAGCTGTGCCTGGAAGCGGCTCACGTCCTCTTCCGTCACGCCGACGCGCGCCAGCTGGGCGATGTGCCTGACTTCGTCACGGGAGAGGGCCACGGCCCCACGCCTCATCGCAACGGTCAGAACTCGTCAAGCGCGACGCATTCACAACCGCGCGTTAATCTGTGTCGCGGCCGCCGGGGCGACCGTAACGCGCCAAGTATAGCATCATAGATCGGCGGCGGCGTTGAAGCGCCCCGCACGCGGCTGTTACGATCTAACAGGCATGACGACAGAGACACCGATCGCCTCGGCGCCGGACGGCCGGCTGCACGCGGACGAGCGCGCCGCGCTGGGCAATCCCAGCTTCGTCTGGCGCTTCGGCCAGGACCGGCGGCTGGAGCTGATCCGGCGCTTCGTGCCGCTGGAAGGCCGGCGCATTCTCGACGTCGGTTGCGGTGTGGGCACGTACGTGCGCCGCTTCCGCGCCTTCTCAAGCGAGGTCTACGGCATCGACATCGCCTTCGACCGCGTACGCAAGGGCGCGGAGGAGCTGCCGAAGCTATTGCTCGCTTCCAGCGACGCGCTGCCGTTTCGCGAAGGCTTCTTCGACGTGGTGCTGCTCAACGAAGTGATCGAGCACGTCCGTGACGACCGCGCAACGATGGCCGAACTGGCGCGCGTGCTGTGCCCCGGCGGTCACGCCATTTTCTACGCGCCCAACCGCTTCTACCCGTTCGAGACGCACGGCGTCTACCTCGGCCCGCGCTACACATTCGGCAATATTCCGCTGGTGAACTACCTGCCGGCGCCGCTGCGCAACCGGCTCGTGCCGCACGCGCGCGCCTATCTGACGCGCGACTTTCGCCGCATCGCCAGGGGATTGCCCTTGCGAACCGTCGTCCATTCCTACGTCTATCCTGGCTTCGACAACATCGAAGGGAGGAGTCGCGCGCTGGCGCGTGTGCTGCGGCGTGCCACGTACGCGGCGGAGGGGTCCTGGCTGCGCATATTCGGCCTTTCGCATTTCTTGATCCTGGAGCGGACGGCGGGTGCGGCCGGGTGTGGGGGCAACGTTCGTGAGCGCGACTGACACGATCCGGCGCAACCGGCGCCGCCGCGAGCTGGCGACGAAGCGCAAGCGCCGTCTGCCGCTCTGGCCATTCGCGGTGCTCGCCATCCTGCTGCTGGGCGCTACCGGAGCCGCGGCCGGAACTGCCGTCTACTCCGTCGACAAGTACAACTCCTACGTCAAAGACCTCACCAATCCGGCGGACAAGGTCAGCAAGGACCAGGGGCCGGCGATCCTTTATGACCGCGACGGCAACCAGCTCTACGAGTTCGAGGACAAAGACACGGGCCTGCGCGAGCCGGTGCCGCTCGACGCGATCTCGCCCAACCTGATCAAGGCGACGATCGCGACGGAAGACCCGGACTTCTACACCAATCGCGGCGTGAACGAGAAGGGCCTGGTTCGCGCCGCCTGCGAGTACGTGCATCTGTGCAAGAGCGCAAGCGCGCTCAGCACCGGCGGCTCCGGCATCACCCAGCAGCTCGTCAAGCTGCTGTTTGAGACGCAGGAGGAGGCCTCCACGCGCAGCATCGACCGCAAAGTCAGGGAGGCGGCGATCGCCGTCGAGCTGACCAAGCGCTACAACAAGGATCAGATCCTTGAGTGGTACCTGAACACGATCTTCTACGCGAACCGCGCCAACGGCATCGGCGCCGCGGCCAAGATCTACTTCAACGAGAAGGCCGCGGATCTCGACCTGGCTCAGGCGTCGCTGCTGGCCGGTATCCCTGCCTCGCCCGGCGACTACGACCCGATCGCGCACTACGACACGGCGAAGGCGCGGCAGAAGCAGGTGCTCGACCTGATGGTCGATCACGGCCAGGCCACGCGCGAGGAAGCCGACGCCGCCTTCGCCGAGCCACTCGATCTCAAGGAGCAAACCACGGTCATCAAGGAGCCGCACTGGGTCGGCTTCATGACCGACTACATCAAGCAGCATTGCAAGGAGCTGATCAAGGACTGCAAGAGCGGCGACGACGCGCTGTATCACATGGGATTACGCATTGTCACCACGCTCGACTCACAGCTTACCGACCAGGCTACGGCGATCGTCGACAAAGACGTGGCCGCGATGGAAAAGCTCAACTGCGAGTGCCACAACGGCGCCGTGATGGTGATCGACAACAACACCGGCCAGATCCTGGCGATGGTCGGCAGCCGCAACTACTACGACGAAAGCATCGGCGGCAAGAACAACAACACGTTGGCCGAATACCAGCCCGGTTCGGCGCTGAAGCCGATCATTTATCTCTCGACGTTTCTCAAGGGCTGGAGCGCGGGCACGATCGTGGTCGATCAGCCCAAGTGCTTCCCCAACGGCACGGAGAAGCCGTTCTGTCCCTCCGGCCCCACGCGCTCGTTCGTCGGCCCGCTGCCGGTGCGCGTGGCGCTGGCCAGCTCGATGAATTCGCCCGCGGTGCAGGCGGCCGACTTCTCCACCGTGCAATGGGTGCTGGAGGTGGCGCACAAGATGGGCATCAACACGATGCCCGATCCGTCGAAGTACGGCGTCTCGATCGCGACCGGCGGCTCGTCGGTCACGCTCTACGACATGACGTACATGTACTCGACGTTCGCGAATAACGGCGAGATGCGCGGCCTCAAGCTCGACGATCCGCAGCCGGGCTACCGCAAGGTCGATCCGGTGGCCGTGCTGCGCATCACCGACCGCAACGGCAACCTCGTCTATCAGTTCAACGGCCCGGATCGCGATCAGGTCGTGCCGGCGCCCTACGCGTATGAAATCACGAACATTATCTCGGACGACGCCGCCAAGCATCTGACCTACAGTCCCGGCCTCTTCAACCTGCGCGACCGCCGCCCGATCGCCGCCAAGACCGGCACGCAGCAGGGCGAGCAGCTCAGCCAGGTGCGCGCGACCTGGAACTTCGGCTTCGTGCCGGATCTCACGGTTGGCGTCTGGGTGGGCAACTCGGACGGCACGTTCCTGAACCCCAACCTGCTCAGCGCCACCAGCTCGCTGAACGTCTGGAAGGACGTGATGCAGTACGCGGTGGACAAGTACAATGTGCCGCCCAAGAATTTCGTGGTGCCCGCCGGCATCGCCCGCGGTATGCCCGTGCCGCCCGGCTCACGCCTCGTCGGCTGCGGCCTGCAACCGGACATCTATGTCGTGGGCCAGCCGGTGGCCGGACCGCCGCTCAGCAATGGCGCCAAAGACTGCCGGCTGGCCGCCACGCCCGCTCCCGGCGCCAGCGGCGTGGCAACCGTCGGCCCGAACGAAGTCCCCACCGCGCCTCCGCCACCGCGCACGGCCGAGCCGGAAGTGGCGCATACGCCCGTGATCAATCCGGAAGCCGCGACGCCGGAGGAAGCACAGCCGCAGCCGCCCTCGGGGAATCCGTCACCCGTCGAGCAACCGCAGCAACCGCCGCCGCCTGCGCAGCCGCCCCAACCGGCGCAGCCGCCGGCACCGCCGCCATCACAGCCCGCGCCGGCTCCTGCCCCGCCGCAGCAGTTGCGCTGCCCGCCGGGCCTGGTCGTGCCCACGGCGGTGCGCAACCAGGTCTGCGGGCCGGGCGGGTAGGCGGCGCGGACGCCCTCACGTGCGCTTCAGCTCAACGGCCCCGCTCCCTTTCTCCAGAATTGGCGGGGGGAACGGGGCTTCCAGGTAGGGAGTATGAAGGAGGAAGCAGGAAAACGTGGTTGAACGGCGGTCAGCGGGCCGCTCGCAGCAGCCGCTCCAGATCGGCGCGGCTGGCCACGTTTTGTACCCGGTGCACGAACGCGGCGAGGCTGGGGTTCGCCTTGCGCAAGGTCTCAATCTCGCCGCCAAGCGGGCTCGACGCCTGCGGGCTGTCGCCGTAGGAACCGTAGAAGGCGAAGTAGGCCTGGTTGATGCGGCGAATCGCGTAGCCGTTCGCGGCGAGCAGTTGCTGCGTCTCGTTCATCCGCTGTTCGGCCTCGTCGATCTTCCCCTGCGCCAGCAGAGCATCGACTTGCAGCCGCAGGTCGTGCATCGTCTGGGTGAAATCGACCGCCTTCGGGGAGGTGGTCGAGGCGTCCGGCGCCGGCGGCGGCAGACCAAGGCCGGCGTAGGCCGCACTGCCCAGCTCGCGGCCGACGAGGTTGGCCACGGTCTCGTTGATCAGCGTCAGGTCGCCGCTTCGTCCGTAGCGGGCGCCCAGCGGGTGGAAGACGAGATAGGCGTGCATCCACTCGTGCGCCATCGTCTGCAGCACGCCGAGCGGCGAGTCGTTCTGATCGACGATGCTTGGCCAGGCGCTGAGGCCGCCGATCTGGTCCACCAGGGCGCTGTCGTTGCCGTCCTGCTCGGCCATGCGCTCAATCTGCGCGGCCCGGGCGTCGCTCAGGGTGCTGCGCAGCAACTGCGTGCTCTCCAGCGCGATGTGATCGCGCGGTGAGATCACGAGAATGTGCGGCGGCGTGGTCAGGCCGGCGGCGGGCGGCGGCCAGACAAAGGAGATGCCGCCGAAGATCGGCAGGCGCTCCACCAGGCCGGCGTCGCGCGCCGCGCCCGCCACCGCGTCCTCGAAGCGGGTCTCGACTCGCGGCCGCAGGCGCTCGGCCTGCGCCTGCCTGTCGGCGGCTCGGCCCGTTGCCGAGGCATCGCCGGCAAGCGCGGCTCGCCGCGCGAGGCGCGCCTGGCGCAGCAGATCAAAGTAGCGCAGCACCTCGGCATTCGTGGCCGAGCGTCCTGCCACGCTCGCCGAGAGCCGGTTCAACGCGAAGCCCGCGAGCCGCGTCACCTCCCAGTGCACGAGGTTGAACTCGTCGTCCGCGCCGGCGAGTCCGGCCACGGCGCCCAGCGTCAGCAAAGGCGCAACCCAGAGGGCGAGCAGCAGCAGCGCCAGCGCCAGCACGGTCTGGCGGCGCGATCGAGGGGGCGAGCCCGGCCCGCTCCCTTCGGGCGAGGGCAGGTGGGCGCCGCTGTGGTACCATCCCCGAAGTCGCCGGTGGTCGGAGCCCTGCATGTCAGCGCTGGTACGTCCTTCGGCGCCGCGAGTGGTGGTGCCCGTCCTGCCCGACGCCGACTCGGCAGGCGTGTTGCCGCTGGCGTGCGACCTGGCCGGCACGGCCGGCTCCGTCGTGCTGCTGGCGGTGGTACCCGTGCCGCGCGGCCACGACCTGGCGGGTCCCACCACCGCGGCACGTTCTGCCCGCCGCCAACTGCGGGCGCTGGCCCGCGAACAGCTCGGCGCCGTTGCCAATGAAACCGTCGTGCGCGCGGCCGACTCGTTGCTGGCGGGCATTCACGAGGCAGCCGGCGGCGACAACGACGTGCTGATCATAGCCCTCCCACCGCACGCCGACGAAATCCGTGCCGTACTGGCGGAAGAACCGTATCGCGGTCTGGTCGCAGCGCCACTCTGCGACACGATCTTTGCGCGGCCTGGCACTGCCGGCGAGCCTCGCCACGTGCTCGTCTCGGCGCGTGGCGGGCCGCATGCCGAGGCGGCGCTCGACGTGGCCCTGCGGGTCGCGCGAACGCATGGCGCTGCCGTCACCGTGATGCACGTCGACGTGCCGGGCGGCGAGCCGGCGCTGCGCCAGCAGGAACAGCGCCTGTTCCAATCGCTCGTGGCACGCTCGGCCGATGCCCCGCGGCTGCGCACATTCAGCGTCGCTGCCGCTTCCGCCGAGGAGGCGGTGCTGTCCGAGGCCGCGCGGCACGATCTGCTGGTGCTGGGGGCGCGCGTCGGCAGCTCGAGGCGCGAGTCCGATCTCGGCGCGCTGCCGCTGGCCGCCCTGGCCCGCAGCGACGCCACGGTGCTGGTGGTGAAGTCGCGCCGGCCGGTGCATCCGGCGCTGTTCCGCCCTCGCCGCTTTCCCGTGGAAGAGGTGGTCAACGCCTGGTTCGTGGAGAACACCAGCCACTGCCGCGAGTACGCCAACCTGGCCGAGCTGGTGGCGCAGAAGCAGGCGCGCGGCCTCACGCTCGGCGTGGCGCTCCTGGCGGGAGAAAGCTCCGACACGCTGCCCGCGCACGCGCGCGTGCTGCACGACGAGCTTTCCACCGTGAAGCTCGTCGACGAGGCCGCCTTCTTTGCGGGCGAGTCGCCGGAGTTGCTGGAGGCGGCGCAGGCCACCGGGTTGCAGGCTGTCGGCGTGCGTGGCGCCGCGCCCGGACAGCGCGGCCGGCTGATCCACGCCAGCCTCGAATGCATGAAGTCGGACATTATCGTCTGGATCGACGCCGACATCCGCAACCCGCACGCCAAGCTCGTCTACGGGCCGGCCGGGCCGCTGCTCGCCAACGAGCGCCTCAATTACGTCAAGGGCTTCTTTGGCACCCCGGCCGACGGCGCCGAAACCGATCTGGAGGCGCTCGTCGGCGAACTGGCCGTGCGGCCGCTGCTGAACCTGTTCTTCGCCGAGCTTTCGGGCGTGATCGATCCGCTCGGCGTCGAGCAGGCGGTGCGCCGCAGCGCCGCCCGGCAGCTACCCGTCTTCAGCGGCGACGCCGCGCCGTTGGGCCTGCTGATCGACATGCTCGATCGCTACGGGCTGAAGGCGATCGCTCAGGTGGCGCTGGAAGAGCGGATCGCGCGGCCGCTTGGCCTGGCGGAGGCGAATCGCCGTTCGTTCTCCGCGGCGCAGGTGCTCACCAGCCGGCTGGGCCTCAGCGGCGAGGCCGCCGTGCACGAGCGCGCCACGCCGACGATCAAGATCATCCACCAGACCGACGAGCGCTTCGAAGTCACGTCACTGGATGCGCGCGAAAGCGAGCTGTGAGCGCCTCGGCCACGCGCGGGCCGGATGCTATACTTGCCGCGGCCCCGGCGATCCGGGCAATGGAGGAGCGGTGCAGCGCCAGGCAGAGGCAGGTTCGGGCGTGCCGGCGCCGGCCGCGGCGCGCCTTGCCGCCTACCTGATCGATCTGCTGATGGCAGCCGGCGTGGCGCTGGGCTGCCTGCTGGCCGCCTGGCTGTGGCTGCTGGCGACGAGCGACGGCGGCACGCGGCAGCCTTCCGACGGCGCGATCTACGTGGCGCTGGCCCTGTTCGCCGCCTGGCTGCCCCTCTGGGGCGCCATTATGCTGCTCTGCTGGAGCCGGCGCGGCCAGTCGCCGGGGCTGGCGGCAATGACGCTGCGCCTGGTCGGCAGGGGCGATACGCCGCCGTCACCGCTGCGCGCCCTGCTGCGACTGATCGTCGTTGGCGCGGCCACCGGCATCGGCCTGATCACCGTCCTCCTGCTGCTTGGCGCGTTCGCCGCGGCCGCACAGCAGACGTTGCCCACGGTGCTCGCCCTTGCCTTGCTGCTGCCGCTGGCGCTCGCCGTGGCCGATCCGCTCGTCTGGCTCCTGACGCCGGAACGGCGAGCGCTGCACGATCTGCTTGCTGGCACGCGCGTGGTGCGCGCCGCCGGCGCCGCGCGCGATCTCGCGCGCCCCGGCGCTCCCGGCGTTCTTCGATGAGTCGCATGAGCCAGAGGAGCGGACCGATCGACTCGCCGCGCGTCTACCAGCCGGAGTTCGACGGCCTCGATCGGCGGGAGATCGCGCGTCGCTACGGGCGTGCAGCAGCCTACCGCGAAGATGCGGAGTCGAACGTCGCCTTCTGGCTGCGCCTGTTCGCGCTGCTGCTGGTGCTTTCCCTCGTCGCGATGCTGGCGGCGTACACGCTCTCGCGCGTCACCGCCCGCGACTCGGCGCGGCGCATCCTGGGGCGCGCCATTCCCGAGATCACCGACTTCGACAGCACGCTCAGCGCCCACTATGACGAGCTGCAGAGCGCCGCCGCCTCGCCGGCCGGCGCCAACGGCTTCACGCTCACCGGCTTCCCGATCAAGGCCGTACTCTACCCGAAAGACGTGCTCAACCGCTCGCCCAGCGAGGTCCGCCAGACGCTGCTGACCCGCGCCGCGGACGCGGTCTACGAGCGTGGCACCGGCGCCTTCACCGCCAACGGCCGGCCCGTGAAGCTCGGCAGCTTCTCCCAGCTCTCCGCGCCCTGGGCCTTCAACACCGCGCTCAACGTGCTCGATCCCGGCTTTCACGCGCACGCGCTCTCCATCGCCAAGGCGGCGCTGATCGCGGTCGCGGTGCTCGGCATTCTGCTGCTGCCGCTCAGCCGCGGCTACAACCAGTTGGTGATGTATGGGGCAGCCCTGCTGATCGCCGCGCTGCCCCTGCTCGTGCTCAGCGGCATCGCCTGGCTGATCGTGCAACTGGCGTACGGCACCTCGCTCGACCCGTTGGTCGCCGGCACCTCCGACCTCGCCCGCGACGTCTGCTGGTTCCTCCTCCTCAGCTATCTCATCTACGTGTTGCTGGCGCTGGCGATCGTGCTTCTCGGCCTGCTCTTCGAACGGCTCAGCGACCTCTTCGCCACGCCCGCGGACCCGGCCAGGGCACGCGGCTACCGCGGCTAGACCGTCTCCCGTTCCGCCGCGAACGCCGGCGCAGGTGTGTACCGGCTTGCCCGCGGCCGCCGGCACATGCTACGAATCGTGCGAGCAGCGATCGCCCGCGCCGCGTCTGCGGAGCCTTGGGCGGGCGCGGCGCATGGGGGAGAGCTGGGACGATGGCAGGTCAGCGGATGAAGTTCGGCATATTCATGGCCCCGTTCCACCGCGTGGGAGACAATCCGACACTGGCGATGCAACGCGACCTCGAGCTGATCGAGTGGCTCGACTACCTGGACTTCGATGAGGCCTGGATCGGCGAGCATCACAGCGCCGGCTGGGAGATCATCGCCTCGCCGGAGCTGATGATCGCCGCCGCGGCCGAGCGCACGAAGCACATTATGCTCGGCACCGGCGTCACCAGCCTGCCGTACCACCATCCGCTGATGGTGGCCGACCGCATGGTGCAGCTCGACCACATGACGCGCGGCCGCTCGATGCTCGGCGTCGGCCCGGGCGCCCTCACGTCGGACGCCTGGATGATGGGCATTGACCCCGCGACCCAGCGGCCGCGCATGGAAGAGTCGCTCGACGCGATCGTCGCCCTGCTCCACGGCGAAACCGTGGACATGAAGACCGACTGGTTCGAGCTGCGCGACGCCAGCCTGCAACTGCTGCCCTACACGCGGCCCTGCTTCCCCATCGCCGTCGCCAGCGTGCTCTCGCCCGCGGGCATGCTGGCCGCAGGCAAGCACGGCCTGGGCGTGCTTTCGATCGGCGCGAGCGTCACCGGCGAGGTGGACGGCATCCGCAAGCACTGGTCGTTGGCCGAGGAGGCGGCGGCGCAGCACGGTAAGACGATGGACCGCGCCGAGTGGCGCCTGGTGAAGAGCGTGCACCTGGCGGAAACGCGCGAACAGGCCTATCGCGATGTCGAAGTTGGTGAGCGGCGCGAAACCGTCAGCTACTTCCAGCAAACTCTGGGACAGCCGGAGGGTCCGAACAACCTGGAAGAGCTGGTGCGGCTGGGCGTCAACATCGTCGGCACGCCGGAGGATGCGATCGAGGCGCTGGAGAAGCTGCAAACCGACAGCGGCGGCTTCGGCGGCCTGCTGATTCGCGCCACGGAATGGGCGAACCGCGAGGCGACGATGCGCAGCTTCGAGCTGCTCGCCCGCTACGTGATGCCGCACTTCCAGGATTCCGTCCGCACGACGATCGGCTCGCGCGAGTACGTCTCCTCGCACCGCCGCACGATCTTCGCCCCAAGCCAGCAGGCGCTGGCGAAGGCGTTCACCGACGCCGGCAAAGAGGTGCCCGAGGTGCTGAAGCAGCGCGTAGCCCAACTGCGGCCGTAGCCTCTCCGAACAGCCGCGATCCCGTCCGCGCCGCGGCGTCGCCGCGTCCCCTGGCGCCGGTCTCCCTCGCGGCGCTAGAGGCTGCCCCGTGCCGTGCGCTCACCGGCCGAACAACGCGCCGCTGCGTCCTGAGAGCACGGGCCAATACATCCCCTTCGTCTGATTCGCTGCATCACGGTGTCTCACGATCTCGATCTGACAAAATCATGGCGATACGGTAGACTGGATGGGCGCTGGCGGTCGGGGCCGAATCCCCCGACGGGCAGCGCCGCGTAGGCTCAGACCGGCGGCGGGCCGATGCACACGCGACCTTCAGGCCCACCGCAAGCTCCGAAGGACGCCCCCTGCAATGCTCCGATCCCTGCGCAGCCTCGGTGCGGCTTTCCTGCTCCTCGCGACCGTGATCGGTCTGGCAGGCGCCGGCGGTGGCCGCGGCAGCGCCACGGCCGCGACGCCGTCTCCCAGCCCCAGCGCGACGGCCACGCCCGCCCCAACGCCCTCCCCGGCGCCGGGGCCTGCCCAGGTCGGCCCGCTCGTGCGGCTGCCGGGACACACGTTGCAGGCGCTGGGGCGCGCCCAGGCGCTGGCGCGGCTGCCTCAGGTTGCGGATCAGCCGATCACGGTCACCGTCGTGCTCAACCGCACGGACGAATCGGGCTTCGAGAGCTTCCTTGAGGCCGTCCAGGATCCGCGATCGCCGTCCTACCGCCGGTTCCTGAGCCAGAGCCAGCTCGCCGACCGCTTCGGACCGACCGCGCAGGCGTCCGCGGCCGTGCGGTCGTACATGGAGGCGCAGGGCTTCGCGCTTGTCCAGGACTCGGCCAACCGCCTGACGTTGACGTTCCAGGGCACGCGCGCCCAGGCCGAGCAAGCCTTCGCGGTGCAGATCAACGATTTTCAGCTTAGCTCGCGCAGCTTTTTCGCCAACACCAGCGATCCCGCCGTACCCGCCAACCTCTCGACGATCGTGCGCACGGTAGCCGGCCTCAACAACCTGGCGCGGCCGCATCGCGCCGCCCCGGCGCAGGCGCTCGCACCGGCCCTGGCCGGCGGGCTGCCGACGCCGATGGACATCGCGCAGTTCTACAACTTCCCGGGCATCGGCAGCGCCAACGGCGCGGGCCAGCGCGTCGGCCTGGTCGAGTTCTCAACCTACAACCGCAGCGACGTGAGCGCCTGGCTGAATCTTGTCGGCCTGCCGTCCTCACTGCTCAATAACGTCGGCGACAAGACGGTCAACGGCGGCACGAGCGACACCTCCGGCCAGATCGAGGACGTGCTGGACATCGATGTCATCCTGGGCATGGCGCCGGGCGCCGCGGTGATCGACTACCAGGCGCCGAACAACGCGACGAGTTGGTCACAAATGTTCAACACGATGCTCAACGACGGCGACACGGTGATCAGCAACAGTTGGACGAACTGCGAGGCGGACGACACGCTGGCCAACGTCCAGGGGATCGATTCGATCTTCGCCTCGGCAGCGGCCGGCGGCGTCGCCATCTTTTCCGCCAGCGCCGACAATCTGAGCACGTGCTTCGGCGGTTCAACCGGAACGACCGCCTACCCAAATACGATCAGCGTCCCCAGCGACATACCGCACGGCATCGCGATCGGCGGCACCAGCTTCAGCCTGGGACCGGGAGCCAGCTACGGCAGCGAACAGTTCTGGAATGCGGGTGGGAGTCCGCCTCTTGGCAGCGGCTTCGGCGTCAGCCAGTTCTTCCCGCTGCCGAGCTTCCAGAGCGGCTTGACCACCGCCACGATGCGCTCGATCCCCGATGTGGCGGCCGCCGCCAGCCCTGGCATCCTCGTCTGCCAGGCCGGCTGCCAGTGGCAGGTGCGGGGAACGAGCCTCGCGACGCCGATCTGGGCCGCGGGCGCGGCGCGGCTCAATCAGCAGTTGGGCGGCGGCCTCGGCGGGCCGCAGGTGCTCTACAACGCCGGCGGCTCCGCGTACCACAGCGCCAGCAGTATGGGCAGCGATTTTGCCCACCTCGGCCTGGGCTCGCCCAACATGGGCGGCGTGTATCAGGCCGTGGCGCCCACCCGCACCCCCGGCGCGCCCGGGCTGCAGAGCCCCCGCGAGGGCGCCACCAACGTCACGTTGAACCCGGAGATCACGTGGAGCGCGCCGACGGCCGCCGTCCCCGGGACGACGATCTACACGGCCTACGTCTGGGATCCCGGTGCGCGGGTCATGCGGTTCCAGCAGGCAACGACGAGCACGAGCGTCGTGGTCAGTCCGTCGCTTGCCAACGGCACCTTCTACTACTACACGGTGCAGGCCTGCAACGGCTCGAGCTGCGGTGCATTGGCGCGCTGGGAAGGCTTTACCACGATCGGCACGCCGGGCATGCCGGGCTTGACGGCGCCCGTAGAGGGCTCAAGCGGCGTCAGCGTGAATCCCACCTTCCAGTGGACGGCGCCCGCCAACAGCCTCGACGGCACCACGCTCTACACCCTCTCCGTCTGGGATCCGGGCGCGGGCAGGATGGCGCTTCAGCTCTCGACCTACGCGCTCAGCCAGCAGCTCGCGCCGAACGCGGGCCTGCAGTACGGAACGTTTTACTACTTCACGGTGCAGGCCTGTAACGGCGGCGCCTGCGGGCCGGCCGCTCGCTGGGAGGGGTTCACCACGATCGGCACGCCGGGCGCGCCGCGGTTGAGCAGCCCTGCCGAAGGATCGAGCGGCAACAGCCTCACGCCGACGCTGCAATGGAACGCCCCGGCCGGCTCCGCCGCTGGTACAACGCAGTACACGGCGTTCATCTGGGATCCGTCCGGCGGCGTGATGGCCTTCCAGGCCGCAACCACGGCGCTGGCGATCGCGGTGCCACAGGGCTCGGCTCTGCAACCGGGCCACTTCTACTACTACACGGCGCAGGCCTGCAACGGTCCGCTCTGCGGTCCGATCGCCCGCTGGGAGGGCTTCACCACGATCGGGGCGCCGGGAACGCCGACGCTGCTCAATCCGCTGGAAGGCTCGACCGGCAACGGGGTGACGCCGACCATCCGCTGGTCGGCGCCGGCCGGTTCGCTCTCCGGCACCACGCAGTACACGGTCTACGTCTGGGATCCGGCGGCCGGTGTGATGAAGTTCCAGCAGACCACGACCGCGTTGCAGGACACCGTGACGTCGGTCGGCGGTCTGCAAGCCGGGCACTTTTACTACTACACGGTGCAGGCCTGTAACGGCAGCGCCTGCGGCCCGCTGGCCCGCTGGGAGGGCTTCACGAGCTGATGGCCGGCCGCGGACTCAGCTCACCACGCCGGTGAGATAGGTCGAGGCGCGCAGGCTGCTCTCAAACGTCTGCAAGAGCAGGCGCGACTGCTCCAGCGTGAGCTGGCCGCGCTGTAACGCCTGCTCGGCCTGGCGGCGCACGCCCTCCAGCAACGCCTCGCCGTCGTACTGCACGTAGTTCAGCACCTCGGCCATCGTGTCGCCCTTGATCACCTGCTCCAGCCGGTAGCCTCCCTCGGTCGCGTGGACGTGCACCACGTTCGTATCGCCGAAGAGGTTGTGCAGGTCGCCCAGGATCTCCTGGTAGGCGCCGGCCAGAAAGACGCCGAGGTAGTAGGGCCGGCCGTCCGGCGCATGCAGCTCGAGCACGCGCTTCACGTCCTGCAAATCGATGAACTGGTCGATGCGGCCGTCGCTGTCGCAGGTGAGGTCCGCGAGCGTGGCGCGGCGGTCGGGCTCCTCGTCCAGGCGGTGGATCGGCATGATCGGGAAGAGCTGGTCGATCGCCCAGCTATCGGGGATCGACTGGAAGACGGAGAAGTTGCAGTAGTAGGTGTCCGCGAGGATCTCCTCGAGGTCTTCCAGCTCCTCCGGCACGTGCTCGGCGCCGCGCAGGAAGTGCAAGATGCGCTCGCAGCAGGCCCAGAACAGCCGCTCTGCCCGCGCCCGGCCCTCCAAACCGACGTAGCCGAGCGAGAACAACGTCTGCGTCTGGTCGCGCGCCTCGACCGCGTCGTGATACGCCTCCTGCAGGTTGTCCGCCTCCACCGAGCGATACGTCTCGTAGAGGTCGTGCACCTGCTGGTGGTCTTCGCGGCGCGGCGGTTCCGGCTCGCCGGCAAAGACGCGGTTGACGCCCAGCACGTCAAAGACCAGTACCGACTGGTGCGAGACCATCGCGCGGCCGCTCTCCGTCACGATCGTCGGCATCGGCAGGCCGTGCCGCTCGCAGGCCGTCTGTGCCGCGGCTATCACGTCGTAGGCGTACTCCTGCACGTTGTAGTTCTTGGAGGCGGGGAAGTCGGTCTTGGAGCCGTCATAGTCGATCGCCAGGCCGCCGCCCACGTCGAGATAGCCCATCGGCGCGCCCATCGCCGCCAGCTCGCAATAGAACTGCGTCGCTTCGCGCAGGGCCGACTTGATCACGCCGATCTGCGTGATCTGCGAGCCCATGTGAAAGTGCAGCAGCTTCAGCGTGTGGAGCAGGCCGGCCGCGCGCAGCTGTTCCACGACGCGCACGATCTCGGACGAGGTCAGCCCGAACTTCGAGCCGTCGCCGGTGGAGATGCCCCAGCGGCCGCTGCCGCGCGCCGTCAGCTTGGCTCGCACACCGACCACCGGCTCGATGCCCAGCTTCTCGTGCGCTCGCAGCACAAGGTCCAACTCGGCCAGCCGCTCGATCACGACCACGGGATTTTTGCCCAGCTTGCGCGCCAGCAGCGCCGTTTCGATGTACTCCTGGTCTTTGAAGCCGTTGCAGACGATCAAGGTGTCCGGCGTGTCCAGCAGAGCGACGGCGATCAGCAGCTCCGGCTTCGAGCCGGCTTCCAGGCCCAGGTGATACGGCCGGCCGTGCACGATCACCTCCTCGACCAGGTGGCGCTGCTGATTGACCTTCACCGGGTAGACGCCGCGGTACTTGCCGGCGAATTCGTACTCGCGGATTGCCCGGCCGAAGGACTCGTTCAGGCGGCGGATGCGGTCGCCGAGGATGTCGGAGAAGCGGATGAGATAGGGCAGGCTCAGGTTGCGGCTCTGCAGCTCCCGCACCAGGCGGAAGAGGTCAATCACGGGCGGCGCGGCGCCCGTGGGCGAGACAATGAGATGCCCTTCGGCGTTGATGTCGAAGTACGGCTCGCCCCAGCCGCGCAGACGGTACAGCTCCGCGCTGCGTTCGATCGACCACTCCCCCACGGGCACACTCCCCCGAACGCGGCGCGGGCACAGCGCCCGCCGGCCGGCACCCATGCCGCGCGCGTCCTGCTGTGCCAATGCCGAAGGGCATGGTATCGCCCCCGCGACGCAGACGCCAATCGTGCGACCTGGCGAAGCAGGCGAGGCGCCTCTTCCCCGGAGCCGGCGCAGACGAATGCTGCCCCTTCCCGAAACGAGCGAGGGGGTTGCGGCGCGTTGAAGACGCCGGGCGCGGGGAGCGAAGGCAGGATCGCTGGTTTGGCGGGCGCGGCGGTGTGAGGCGCCCGGGCAGACTCAGGCGATGGCCGCGCCCGCCGCGGCGTGCGGCTCGCGATCGAAGACCGACGGCAGATCCATACCCGGCTGCGCGGCCGCGGCGTCGTAGACCGCTTCAAAGGTACGCGCCATATTCAGCAATTCACCCTCGCCGAAGCGGTTAAAGATCTGGATCACCGCGTGATAGGTGATCGGCAGAATTTCGTCGAGCTTCTTGCGGCCGCTGTCGGTCAGCTCAAGGCGGATTGCGCGGCGATCCGGCAGGTCGCGCACACGCATCAGCCAGGACTTTACCTCCATGCGGTCGATCAGCCCGGTCATGCTCTGGCGCTCCTGGCCCATGTAGCCGGCGAGTTGCGTGGCCGTTACGGGTCCGGTCGCGGTGCCAATCACCTGCAGCGCGATCGCCTGCGGCAGGCTCACGCCGACCCGGATCAGGTCGCGCTCAATCGCTCGTGCAACCGCGGTGTGCGCAACATACAGCCGTCGGTAGGCATCGACGGCGGGATGTGGGGGATTCTGCATAGCTGTTCCTGCCTTCATGTCCGCGGCGACCTGGGCCGAACTGGCCAATCGGCCGCACCAATCTCAACGGCCGTGCGCCGGGCCGGGGCTGCACTACCACACGCCGGTAATCTTATGTAGGCTGATATCTGCGTAAGCCTAGCACCTCCAAGGAGCTGATGCTAAAAATTTATGTTAGAACTTGTCCCTACGCGGTTGAACCACAGTCTCAATGTCCGTGACTTGACCCCGATACCAAACCGTAACGCGATCGATGCCGGTAGTGCAATGGTGTCGAAAAAAAATGCCAGACACCGCCGTGGCACGGCGCGGTGGCGGCGCGCGGGCGGTCTGCGATGACGCCCGATCAGCGGCCCTACCGCGCGGCCAGGGTGCAGGCGCAACGCCTCAAGTTCGCCGCCGCGCACATGGCAACCTTCGGCGGCAGCATCGAGCCGCTGCACGGCCACAATTACGCTGTCACGATCGAGGCCGAGGGCGAGTTGAGCGCGATCGGCTGGGTGGCCGACTTCGGTCTGCTGAAGCACAGTGGCCGCAAGATCTGCGAGCGGCTGGATCACCATTTCCTCTTGCAGGGCGCGAGCCGCGAGATCGAGATCGCGCGCCAGGAGCGCACGATTGCGCTGCGCTTCGGCGAGAAGGGCTACGTGTTCCCCGCCGAGGATGTGCTCGAGCTGCCGATCGCCAACACGACCGCCGAGCTGATCGCCGAGTGGTTCTGGTGGCAGGTGGTGGAGGCGCTGCACGCTGCTGCTGGCGACAATATCCGCCGCATCACGGTCGGCGTCGAGGAGGCGCCCGGCCAGGCGGGCTGGTTCGCCGACGACCTGCCGCCGGCCCTCCCGGCATAGGCAGGCGCCACAGGCCACGACGCCTTATGGGCGCACGCGGCCGCGAAGCGAAGGAGTCCACGATGGCGGTGATCTACGAGAAGAAGGGGCGCAAGGCATACATCACGCTCAACCGCCCGGAGTCGCTCAACGCCTTCAACGGCGAGATGGGGCGTGAGCTGCGCGAAGCCTGGCTCGACTTCCGCCAGGATCCCGACGTCTGGGTTGCAATCGTGACGGGCAACGGCCGCGCCTTCTCGTCCGGCGCCGACGTGAAGGAACTGGCGGCGGGCAACCGTGCCGGCGCCGGCCAGCCGGTCAACTACAGCGGCTTTTGGTCCTCGATGTACGGGCTGGACAGCTTCGAGTCCGGCCTCGAGGTCTGGAAGCCGACGATCGCCGCGATCAACGGCCACTGCCTCGGCATCGGCTGCACCCTGGCGATCACCTGCGACTTCCGCCTGGCCTCGGACCGCGCCATGTTCGGCTTCCCGGAGGTCAAGATCGGCGTGCCCACGATCATGGCCGCGATCCGCCTGCCACGGCTGGTGGGCATGGGGCCCTCACTGGAACTGCTGCTGATGGGCGACTCGATCAACGCCAACGAAGCCCATCGCGTGGGGCTGGTGCACCGGGTGATTCCGCACGACGATCTGCTGGCCGAAGCCGAGCGCTGGGCCGACCGGCTGCTTCAGCGCGGTCCGACGGCCGTGGCCGCTACCAAAGAAGTCTGCGTGCGCTGCTCCACCCTGCCGCTGCCCGACGCCGTGCGCATGGGCGAAGCGATCCGCCGCCTGGCACGAACGGCCGAGGATGCGAAGGAAGGGCCCCGTGCCTTCGCCGAGAAGCGCGACCCCGTCTGGACAGGGCGTTAGGCCGAGCGTCGCACCGGCAGCGTCACAGGTATGGCCGCCAGCGCCGACAGCGGCTGCGGGCGGCGCTGCACGGGCACCAGGCGGCTGAACAGGCTCTGCTGTTCGTCGGGGCGCAGGTGGTAGCCGCACTGGATGCAGGTGACGTCGTCGTCCGCTTCCATGCGGCGGCGGCTGCTTTCCGCCGCCAGGTCGCCCTTGCACTTCGGGCAGCCCTTGAGGATAAACATCGCCGGCGCTCCTCGCCCGGATTGCCTGCGGCGGCGCGGTGTTGCCGCGTCCGGGCGCCGCTGTACTGGTTATCGGGCCTGCTGGTGCGGAACTTTAGGGTTTTGTCACACCGCACGAGCCGTGCGTTACATAGCCTCAGCGTGACAGACCCGAGGCCGCGCGCGTCAGATCCGAAGGCGCTATCCATGCGGTCCTGGCCCTACACATTGCGGCGCCCTCCGGCGCAAGCGTGCCGGCCGGCGGCCGAGCAAGGGCCCCTCAGCCTCCGGCGGAGGCGAGCCGCGTCCGCACCAGGTGTGCGATGCCCTCCGCTACCGGAATCTGCGGCGTCAGCCCCAGCCGCGTGCCCAGGGCATCGATACGGGCGCGCGAGTGGCGCACATCGCCGGCCCGCGCCGGAGCGAAGCGCGGCGCATCGGCGGCGCCGACCGCGGCGGCGATCAGGCGGTAGAGATCGCGGATGCTGACCGATTCGCCGCGGCCGACGTTGATCGGCTCCGGGCCGGGGTCGGGGCCGGCCAACGCCGCCTCGATCGCTCGCGTCACGTCGCCCACGTCGATGAAGTCGCGCGTCTGCTCGCCGTCACCCATGATCGTGGCTACACCGCCGCCGGACATCGCCTCGATAAACAAAGAGATCACGCCCGAGTAGGGGCTGTCGGGGTTCTGCCGGGCGCCGAAGACGTTGAAGAAACGCAGCGACACGGTTTCCAGGCCAAACGCCGCCCGGTAGGAGCGGCAGAGCAGTTCGCCGGCCGCCTTGTGCGCCGCATAGGGCGCAACCGGGCGCAGCGGATCGTCCTCCGCCGAGGGCAGCGCCGGGTCGCCCCCATACACGGCGGCGGAGCTGGCAAAGACGAAGCGTGTGGCGCCGGCCGCGCGCGCCGCTTCCAGCGCGTGCAGCGTGCCGGTCAGGTTCACGGCGTAGCTGTCACGCGGCTGCTCGACGCTGTACAGCACCGAGGCGATCGCCGCGAGATGCAGCACCGCCGCGGGGCGAAAGGCCGTAAGCGCGCCGGCCAGCGCCGCGCCGTCGCGCACATCCAGGCGCTGGAAGCGGGTACGCGGCCCCGCCTGCGCCAGGTTCTCCAGCGAGCCCGAGGAGAGGTCGTCCAGCGCCAGCAGATCGTGACCGGCGCCGGCGAGCCGGTCCACGCTGTGCGAGCCGATGAACCCGGCGCCACCCGTGATCGCGATGCGCATGGGCAGCGTCACTCCCGCGCGATTGAGCGCAATATTGGGGCTACAAAGCCGCGTCGTTGCCGCGAGCCAGCCGGCCATCGATCCGGCGAGAAAACGTTTGCGGGGCCATACGCCCTATGCTATACTCCGGCCACTTCGCTCGCGCCAGAAAAGTGAAATGTGCGGAGCGACGTGCGGATGGTATAACCACCTTGATCGTAATAGCGCGGAGTGGTGCTGTCTCCTGCAGGGGGCAGCACGTTCGCTATCACGCGGCGATGCTCGAACCGGTGCAGGGTAGGGACTCGGGACGTTCGGGGGAAGTGTCGGAACTGGCAGACGAGCATGACTTAGGATCATGTGCCGCAAGGCGTGGGAGTTCGAGTCTCCTCTTCCCCACCGCGGGCGGCCCGGCCCGCGCATTCGGCAATCGCCTGGCCCCGCACGGCCGGGCGATCGGGAGACGGTGGGCTGGTCGCACTCCTGGTGAGGCGAAGGAGGACCAATGGGAGCGTTGCTGAGCGTCAAAGACCTCCAGACGCATTTTTTCACCGAAGAGGGCGTCGTCCGAGCCGTCGATGGCGTGAGCTATGAGATCGAAGAAGGCGAGACGCTCGGCCTGGTGGGCGAATCGGGCTGCGGCAAGAGCGTCAGCGCCCTCTCGATCCTGCGCCTCATCCCCAATCCCCCCGGCAAGATCGTGGGCGGCCAGATCCTGTTCGAAGACCAGGATCTGCTGAAGATGGATGAGGACGAGATCCGCCACATCCGCGGCAACCGCATCGCCATGGTCTTCCAGGAGCCGATGACCTCGCTCAACCCCGTGTTAACCATCGGCCGGCAGCTCACCGAAGCGCTCGAGCTGCACCTGAAGATGGACCGCAATGCGGCCAACCGCCGAGCCATAGAGCTGCTGGAGATGGTCGGCATTCCCGAAGCCGGCGGCCGCTTGAACGACTATCCGCACCAGTTCTCCGGCGGCATGCGCCAGCGCGTGATGATCGCCATGGCGCTCTCCTGCAACCCCAAGCTGCTGCTGGCCGACGAGCCGACGACCGCGCTCGACGTGACGATCCAGGCGCAGATCCTCGAGATCATGGCGCGGCTCTCCAAGGAGCTGGGCACGGCCGTGATCATCATCACGCACAACCTGGGCGTGGTGGCCCGCTACGCCGACCGCGTCAACGTCATGTACGCCGGCCGCGTGGTGGAAACGGCCTCGGCCAAAGAGCTGTACGGCAACCCGCGCCATCCCTACACGCTCGGCCTGCTGCGCTCGGTGCCACGCCTCGACGAGACGCGCAAGGAGAAGCTGGAGCCGATCGAGGGCCTGCCGCCGGACCTGGCGCACATGCCGCCGGGCTGCGCCTTCTACGCCCGCTGCCGCTTCCACGTCGATCGGTGCCTCAACGAGCGCCCCGACCTGATGCTGGTCGGCGAGCGTCACCTGGCGGCCTGCTGGGAGTGGGAGCGGCTCGGGCCGGAGGCGCTGAAGGCGTCGTATGCGGCCGAGCCGGCGGTGGAGCTGCCGGCGGCGGTCGCCAGCGAGGCGCCGGCGGTGGGCGCTATGCAGGAAGGTGTGTAGCCGATGGTTCAGCAGGTAAGCCACGTCACTGCAAGCACGGCCGCCGTCGGCGATGTGCTCGTCAACGTCTCGGATCTGCGCGTCTACTTTCCGGTGACCGCCGGCCTGATCTTCCAGCGCAAGGTCGCCGACGTGAAGGCCGTGGACGGCATCAACTTCGCGATCAAGAAGGGCGAGACGCTAGGCCTGGTGGGCGAGTCCGGCTGCGGCAAGTCCACCACCGGCCGCGCCATCCTGCAGCTCTACCGGCCGACGACCGGCTCGATCAACTTCGACGGCCGCGAGCTGACGAAGATGAAATCCGGTGAGCTGCGCCGCTTCCGCCGCCGCATGCAGATGATCTTCCAGGACCCGTACGCCTCCCTCAACCCGCGTATGTCGGTCGGCAGCATCATCTCGGAGCCGCTGGCGATTCATAACCTGGCGAAGGGCAGGGCCCGCAAGGACCGCGTTCAAGAACTGCTGCGCGTCGTCGGCCTCAACCCCTACTACGCCAACCGCTACCCGCACGAGTTCTCCGGCGGCCAGCGGCAGCGCATCGGCATCGCGCGGGCGCTGGCCGTCGAGCCGCAGTTCATCGTGGCCGACGAGCCGGTCTCGGCGCTGGACGTCTCGATTCAGGCGCAGATCATCAACCTGATGGAAGACCTCCAGAACGAGTACAACCTGACCTACCTGTTCATCGCGCACGACCTGTCAGTCGTCCGCCACATCTCCGACCGCGTGGCCGTGATGTACCTCGGCCGCATCGCCGAGTTGGCCGATCGCAACGAGCTGTACGAGAACCCGCTGCATCCGTACACGAAGGCGCTGCTCTCGGCCGTGCCGGTGCCGGATCCGTCGGTGGAGGCCAAGCGCGAGCGCATCATCCTCACCGGCGACGTGCCCAGCCCGCTGCGCCCGCCGCCGGGCTGCAACTTTCATACGCGCTGCCCGATCGCGATCGAGGAGTGCCGCGAGCGCATCCCCGAGTTCCGCGAGATCGTGCCCAACCACTTTGTCGCCTGCCACCGCGTGTAGCCGGCCGCCCGGCGCAGCAGCGAACTGCCCCCGCTTCGGATTCGAAGCGGGGCGTTGCTGTGCGGCTCAGCGCAGGCCAGGCGCCTCCAGGTGCGGCCATTTCGCCGCATCCTCGCCCGACCGTTAAGATCGGTGCGAAGAGACGATCCGATGAGCGACCCCGAGCCAGCAACACCACCCGCGCCTCTCTACGACGTGGTGATCATCGGCGGCGGACCGGCGGGACTGACCGCCGCGCTCTACGCCGCCCGCGCCCGTCGCCGCACGCTGGTGCTGGAGAAGGGCGTGACCGGCGGCCAGATCGCCCTGACCAGCCTGGTGGAGAACTTCCCCGGTTTCGTTGAAGGCACCAGCGGCTTCGCCCTGGCCGAAGCGATCCAGACGCAGGCCCAGCGCTACGGCGCCGAGTTCCGCTTCGAGGCCGTGGACGCGGTCGCGCGCGACGGCGACCTGTTCCAGATCACGGTCGACGGCGGCGCGCTGCGGGCGCGGGCGCTGCTCATCACGACCGGCGCCGAATACCGCCGGCTCGGCGTGCCCGGCGAGGAGCGCCTGACCGGCCGCGGCGTCTCGTACTGCGCCACCTGCGACGCCGCCTTCTTCCGCGATGTCGAGGTCGCCGTGGTCGGCGGCGGCGATGCGGCGGTGGACGAGGCGCTGTTCATCACGCGCTTCGCTTCGCGCGTACATCTCATTCATCGTCGCGCCGAGCTGCGCGCCAGCCGCATCCTGCAAGAGCGCGCCTTCGCCAATCCGCAGATCACACCGGTCTGGAACACCGTCGTCGAGGAAATCGTCGGTGTAGACGAGGTGGAGGCAGCCTTGCTGCGCAACGTCGAGACCGGCGAGCACAGCCGGCTCAACGTCGCGGCGGTGTTCATCTTCATCGGCCAGACGCCCGCGACCGGCTTCCTGCGCGGCCTCGCCCCGACCGACCCGGGCGGTCATCTGCTCGTAGGTCTGATGATGAACACGCCGGTAGACGGCGTCTTCGCGGCGGGCGACGTGCGCACGCACTCGTCGCGCCAGGCGATCAGCGCCGCCGGCGACGGCGCCACGGCGGCCATCGCCGCCGAGCAGTATCTGTCCGAGCGCTTCGGCCCGCCGGCGCTGGAGTAAGGTATGTGCAAGCAGTTCCTGCGAGCCTACCAGTAGCCGAAGTCGCACCGCCTGAGCCGGCCACGGAGGATCGCCGCTGTCCTCGGCAATGGGAAAGTCCTCGCTGTGCCACGGCTGTAGTCTGGAAACACCACGCGGCCGCGGCTGCGGCATCGGCCCGGCAACAAACTCGGCTTCGTCGAACAGAAACTGCATGATCGGCCGGCGTGTTACTGCCGCGCACGGTCGTTGGCCGGCAGCGCGTTCTTGTAGTCGGGGCTGCGCTTCCAGTCGGGGATCGGCGTCTCGCAGGCTTCACGCGGCACGAACTTCGAGCGCTCCACGAGCTGCAGCTTGTGGATGTAGCGCGGGCAGTTGGGGAAAACCTCGCCCGCCCGCACCCGCACGATGCACAGCGCCTCCGGGTACTCGGCAAGCAGCGGGTCGTTCGCGTCGATGCTGGCGACGCCGTTGAGGCGCATGCGCCGCTGCCGCTCGAAGTCGATGAACAGCATCCCCACCCGCGGGTTCACCAGCACATTGCCGGCGGAGAGGAACATGCCATTCCCGTCGTAGATGGGAAAAGCGATCGTGTGCTCGTCCACCACGCGCACGAAACCGGGGTCGCCGCCCTTGTACGAGCAGTTCGGCTGGCCGTGCTCGTCCGCCGTAGCGAGGAAGAACATGTCGGCCCGCTCGACGAAGGCGCGGTCCGGCTCGCTGATGAAGTCGTGCACCCACTTCTCCGCGCCTAGGTCGGCCAGGCGGCGGGTGTCGAACTGGTCCTGCATGCGGCGGCTGCCCTCGTGATACGTGTACGCCATGCTGTGCTCCCTTCGCGCGCCGCGTGCTCAGCCGCGCGTACGGGCAGTGTACCGAATCAACAAGGCGCCAGGCGGCGGCGAACAGCCCCTGTGCTACGATATTCCGGCATGGATCAGAGTCGTATTCGCAACTTCTGCATAATCGCCCACATCGATCACGGCAAATCCACGCTCGCCGACCGTCTGCTGGAAGCGACGGGCACGCTCTCCTCGCGCGAGATGGAGGAGCAGGTGCTCGACACGATGGAGCTTGAGCGCGAGAAGGGGATCACGATCAAGGCGCAGGCCGTGCGCATGTTCCACACCGCCGCCGACGGCCGCGAGTACGAGCTGAACCTGATCGACACGCCCGGACACGTCGACTTCACCTACGAGGTCTCGCGCAGCCTCGCCGCCGCCGAGGGCGCGGTCCTCGTCGTGGACGCGGTGCAGGGCATTCAGGCGCAGACGTTGGCCAACGTCTACCTGGCGCTCGACCACAACCTGATCCTGATCCCGGTGATCAACAAGATCGACCTGCCCAACGCCGAGCCCGAGCGCGTCAGCCAGGAGTTGCAGGACGTGATCGGCTTCGACCGCGAGGAGATGGTGCTCGCCTCGGCCAAAGAGGGCACCGGTGTGCAGGATCTGCTCGAAGCGATCGTGCGCCGCATCCCGCCGCCGAAGGGCGACCCGGCGAAACCGCTGCGGGCGCTGATCTTCGACTCGAAGTACGACCAGTACAAGGGCGTGGTCGCCTACGTGCGCGTGGTGGATGGCCACGCCTCGGTGCGGCGCGAGCTGGCGCTGATGTCAACCGGACTTGAGCTGCAACCGGTTGAGATCGGCACCTTCCGCCCCGCCCTGCTGCCCGGCGCCGAGCTGCAAACCGGCGAGGTCGGCTACATCGCTACCGGCCTCAAGAACGTGAAGGACTGCCAGGTCGGCGACACCTTCACCGAGGCGGCGCGGCCGGCCGCGGTGCCGCTCAAGGGCTACCAGCCCGCCAAGCCGATGGTCTTCGCCGGCATCTACCCGCAGCAGGCGAACAACTACCCGCTGCTGCGCGACGCGCTCGACAAGCTCAAGCTGAACGACGCCGCGCTCATCTATGAGCCGGAGAACAGCGCCGCGCTCGGTTTCGGCTTCCGCTGTGGCTTTCTGGGTGTGCTGCACATGGAGATCGTGCAGGAGCGGCTGGAGCGCGAGTATCAGCTCGAGCTGATCGCCACGGCGCCGAGTGTCGAGTACCAGGTCACGCGCACGGACGGCGGCGAGGTGGTGATAGACAACCCGGCCGAGCTGCCGCCGCCGGAGAAGATCGCCGAGATCCGCGAGCCGTGGATGAACATCTCGATCATCACGCCCAGCCGCTACATCGGCCCCGTGATGGAGCTGGTGACGAACCGCCGCGGCGCCTTCAAGAAGATGGAGTATTTAGAGCACGGCAACGAGGGCTCGGCCACGGCGGCGGGCGAGGCGCGCGTGCTGCTGGAATACACGATCCCGCTCTCCGAGATCCTGGTGGACTTCTACGACCAGCTCAAGTCCGGCACGCAGGGCTACGCCTCGCTCGACTACACCTTCTCGCACTACGAAGCCGCGAAGCTGGTGAAGCTCGACGTGCTGGTCAACGGCGTGCCCGTCGATGCGCTCTCCTTGATCACCCATTCCGACCGGGCCCAGTATCAGGGACGGCGGCTGGTCGAGAAGCTGCGCTCGTTGATCCCGCGCCAGTTGTTTGACGTGCCCGTGCAGGCGGCGATCGGCGGGCACATCGTCGCGCGGGAGACCGTTCGGGCGATGCGCAAGAACGTCCTCGCAAAGTGTTATGGCGGCGACGTGACGCGCAAGCGAAAATTGCTGGAAAAGCAAGCCGAGGGTAAGAAGCGGATGAAGCGCGTGGGCAGCGTTGAGATTCCACAGGAGGCGTTCCTCGCCGTGCTCAGCCTGGAGGACTGACGCACGCGTGAGTCCTGAGGGTTGATCGTAATGCGCTCCCGCCCGCGCTGCCGGCATCGGCGAGGCCGCTGGTGCGAAGCCGGCCCGTCCTGAAGGCAACATTCTGCGCCGCTCACCCCAGGCGCGCCGGAGGTGTACCGTGCAGCATTTGGTCACCAACTGGCACGTCGACCGCCACAGCGCGGGCGAATGGGAGACGATCTGGCAGGAGATGCACGAGCTGGCGCGCCAGACACCAGGCTTCCTGCAGGCCCGTTTGCTGCGCTCGGTCGAACATCCGGGCAAATTCGTTGTCTACGCGCTGTGGGCCTCCCGTGAGGCATGGGACGTCTACTACGGGCTGCCGCGCATGCACGAATTGACTCACGCCAGCTTCCGCCTGCTGAAGGGGCCACCGATCCAGGAATGGTTCGACGTCGTCGCCGACGTCGCGGCCGAGGGTGTTACGCCAGCTCTGCCGCAGTCGGGATGACCTCCGGCCCGACCTCGCCCGTGGCCTTCAGCAGCCGTTCGCGCAGCATCGAGCGGCGCACGGCGTCAAGCGGCTCATCCAGCACACAGCGCACCATCTCCAGCAGCCGCTCTGTAGTCAGCAGGGCATACCGGTAGTTCTCACAGGCGATGCGCAGCGTCTCGCTCGCCTGCGCCTCGCGCATCTCCGGCCGCTGCTCGCGGAAGCCGTTAATCACGATCAGGCCGCGCTTTGGCTCGCGTGTGTCGAGCAGGTCCTTCTCCAGCCGTTTCTGCAAACGGAAGTAGGGATACTCCGGCGCCGGCCCGCTCGAGCCCTGCACCTCGAAGAACGCCTTCAGCGACCCGTCCGCGATCCAGCCCGGCTTGTCCGGGTCGTCTTCCACCTCGAAGCCCAGCGTGCGGAAGGCGTCGCGCACAACCGGCTCCAGGCCGAGCGCTCCCTCCTGCCAGAGCAGCGCCCGGTACTTCGCGACCTTCTCCAGTTCGACCATCGCCTCGCCGAGCGAGCCTTCGGCCGCATGCAGCGCAGCGCTGGCCGCCTGCGCCTTTGTCTCCAGCTCCTCAACGCCGGGCAGCGGGATCTCGCGCGCCCAGCCCGGCTCTTCCTGCGCCCCGTCCTTGAGCGAGGCGCGGCGCAGCGCCTCCAGCATCTGCGTCGCCATCTCGAAGCGCGGGTCGCCGTAGGCGATACTGCCGAGTGCCGGCAGGAAGACGACCTTGCCGTTGCCGACGCGCAACTCGACGCCCACGGCCGCGCCGCCGGCGCTGCGGGCGAAGACGTGGCCGAAGCTGGGAAAGCCGGGGGTGTTTTCATCGAAGCGGGCGTGGTAGGCGATCCAGCGCGCGTTCGCTTCGACGAAGCGGGCGAACGGGTGCAGCGGATCGGTGATGTGCACGTCGCTGCCTTCGGCGCGCAGCAGGAAGGGCGGCTCCCAGGCGACAGCGGCCGGCGCCGGCAGCCAGGCGTAACGATCGCAGCCGGCAAAGCCGGCTACACCCTCGTGCAACACGTTCGGCCGGGCGAAGACGGCGATCACGCCGCCGTTCTGCAGCAAGAACTGCGCCTCGGCGCGGCGTCGCTTGATCATCTCCGCCAGGCTCACGGCCAGCGGCCCGGTCGGGCGGTTGACGATCGGCTCCTCCGCGCGGGTCTGGTGCTCCTCGCGCTGCTCCAGCACGTCCTCAATCACCTGCGAGACGGAGAGCGGCTCGACCAGCACGCCGTCATAGTCAAACCACGACGGCGCCGTGAGCAGGTTGTAGTTGTCGATCTGCGGACTCGGCAGCGGAAAGCCGATCACCAGGGCGCGCATGAACCATCCTTCGGGCACGCCGCCAGGCGGCGGCACACGCATGGCGTTTGCGGCGCCGCCGGGGCGACGGGCGCACAGGCATGGTACACGGAGCGCGAGTTTTGGCGGGAGTCGGCGCCCTACTCCACCGTCACGGTCTTCGCCAGGTTGCGCGGCTGGTCCACGTCGTTGCCGCGCCAGACGGCGATCTCGTAGGCCAGAAGCTGGACGTGAATGGCCGTGAGCAGCGGCAGCAGCAGCTCGGGCGCCTCCGGAAGCCAGAGCACATCGTCCGCGAGCGCGGCCAGCTCGGTATCGCCCCGCGTGCCGATGGCGATGCAGCGGCCCTCGCGCGCCTGGATCTGCTGAATGTTGGAGACGATCTTCTCGAACAGGCGGTCGCGCGGCGCCAGCATGATCACCGGCATCTCCCGATCGATCAGGGCGATCGGGCCGTGCTTCATCTCGCCGGCGGCGTAGCCCTCGGCGTGGATGTAGGCGATCTCCTTCAGCTTGAGCGCGCCTTCCATCGCCAGCGGGAACTGCAGGCCGCGGCCCAGCAGCAGCATATTGCGCGACTCACCGTACTTGCGTGCCAGCGCGGGGTAGGGGCTGTCCTCCGCCTGCGCCGCCTCGCAAAGATCGCCGACCAGCTTGACCAGCTTCGCCAGATCGTCGAGCAGGGCGCCGAGCGCCGTGCTGTTCAGCGTCTCCTGCTGGTAGCCAAGCCAGGCCGCGAGCATATACAGCGCCGCGATCGAGGCGGTGAACGTCTTCGTGCTGGCGACACAGATCTCCGGGCCGCAGCGTGTCAGCACCGTGCCGCCGGCCACGCGCGTTGTTTGCGCCCCCTCGACGTTGCAGATCGTGATCTGCGGGCAGCGATGGCGGTCGGCCTCCTCCATCGCCGCCAGTGTGTCCACCGTCTCGCCCGATTGCGAGAGCGAGACGATGAGCGTATCGGGGCCGATCACCGGCGCCCGGTAGCGGAACTCGCTGGCGTTGTCGACCTCTGTGGGCAGACGCGCGATGCGCTCGAAGTAGCTGCGGCCGATCATCGCCGTGTGCAGGCTGGTGCCCATGCCGATCAGCACGACGCGGCGGATGGCGGCGATCTGCGCCGCGGTGAGCTTGACGCCCTCGAAGTGGATCGTGCCTTCTTCGAGGTTGGCGTACTGGCGAATCGTGTTCAGCAAGGCGGCCGGCTGCTCGAAGATCTCCTTCTGCATGAAGTGCCGGTACTGGCCCTTCTCCGCTGCCGCGTAGTCGTAGGCGATGGTGATCGGCCGCTTGGTCAGCGGCCGCCCGGCCGCGTCGCTGTACTCGGCGCCTTCGCGAGTGACGCAGACGATCTCGCCGTGCGAGAGGTACGCCACCCGCCGCGTGCGCTTCAGCAGCGCCGGCAGATCGGAGGCGAGCAGCATCTCGCCGTCGCCGTAGCCGACGACGACGGCGCCGGCGTTGGCCACGCGGGCGCCGACGATCTTGTCCGGCTCGCTGCGGGCGATCACCACCAGCGCCGCCGCTCCTTCCAGCCGGTTGATCGTCTGGCGCACCGCCTCGACAAGGGGCAGTCCCTGCTTCATGCACGCTTCGATAAGGTGGGGAATGACCTCGGTGTCGGTCTCGGAGACGAGCTTGTGGCCGGCCGCCTTCAGCTCGGCGCGCAGCGCGGCGAAGTTCTCCACGATGCCGTTGTGGATCACGACCACGTTGCGCTCGCAGTCCAGGTGGGGATGAGCGTTCTGGTCGGTGACGCCGCCGTGCGTGGCCCAGCGCGTGTGGCCCATGCCCAGCCTGCCGGCCGGCAGCCGGCCGTCGACGGCCGTGGCGAGGATGCCGAGCTTGCCGGCGCGCTTCTCGATGCTGAGCTGGTCGCCGTCAAGCACGGCGATGCCCGCCGAATCGTAGCCGCGGTACTCCAGACGTGCCAGCCCCTCCAGCAGGATCGGCGCCGCTTCGTCGCCGCCCACGTAGCCGATGATTCCGCACATGCGCTTCGCTCCCCAGTGGCGCCGCTCTACCGGCGCCCCGCTGCGGGTTCAAGATCGAAAGCTTCCGCCGCCCTCTTTAGCGAATCTTCCCGGATCGGAACCACGATTGCGTCGCCGCTCACTGTCTGATGGACGTCGGCGATTCACGCTCATGACGCCCAGAACTTGCCGTTTGTTGAGCGGCCCGGCCCCGGCGCCGCCACGGCGCCGCGCTCCTGGAAGTCGAGCAGCTGGTCGAGCAATTCGCTCCACAGCGAGGCGAAGGCGACCGGACGTCCGATGGCGTGGGCAATGTCCGCAGGCGTGCCGTCATCCAGTTGGTGACGGCCGAAGTAGTCGAGCGCGGTGCGCGGCAGAAAGACCAGCTCGCCGAGCGACTCGGCGCGCAGTGCCCCGATCGTGTCGCCCGCGCCCAGCAGGCCGGAGACGTTGATGCGCGGGCCGAACAGCGTATTCTCGATCGGCACGACGTTGAAACGCAGGCCCGTGGCCGCGCCCACTTCCTCGGCCAGGTACGCCAGCGTCGGCGCGATCAGCGTGCCGCAGCCCAGCGTTACGTCGAGCGGCCGGAAGGCGATGCCGCGCCGCCCCAGCCAGCGCAGCGCCCGCCGGCAGTCGTCGATCAGCCGGCGCGTCATGCCGATGCCGTTCTCGTACTGTTCGAAGCCGTCGTAGAGCGACGCGCCGGGCACGGGCACGCCCGCGCTCAGGTAATACTCGTCCGCGAGGTAGACGATGCCCGCGCCCGTCGCCTTACGGAAGGCGCGCTGCCACGGCCGCACAGCGGCGATCAACTCGCGCGCGAACGCGGGCTCGCAGGCGTCAAGATCGTCTTTGCCCCGTGCGGCGGCGCGCTCTTCGTACTGCATCGTCGCGCCCACCGGCACAACGGAGACGGACTGCACGACCGGGTAGAGCGCGGCCAGCTCGTGCACGCTGCGTTCGAGCTGGGCGCCGTCGTTGACGCCGGGACAGAGCACGATCTGCGTGTGGCAGCGGATGCCGAACGAGCCCAGGCGGCGGATCTGGTCGAGAATGTCGTCCGCCGCCAGGTAGCCGAGCATTGCACGGCGCAGCGCCGTGTCGGTGGCGTGCACGCTGACGTTGAGCGGGCTGAGCCGCTGCTCGGCGAGCCGCCGCCAGTCGGCCTCGCCCAGATTGGTCAGCGTGACGAAGTTGCCGTGCAGGAAGCTGAGGCGGTAGTCATCGTCCTTCACGTACAACGTGCGGCGCATGCCCTTGGGCAAGCCCTTCAGGAAGCAGAAGAAGCACTTGTTGGCGCAGATGCGCGTGCCATCGAAGGTCGCGGCATCGAAGGCGAGGCCGATCGCCTCGTCCGGATGTTTCTCGATCACGACGCGGCGCAGCGTTGCGCCGTCGTCCAGCGCCAGCTCGACGCGCGGCTCCGCGGCGTGGAACTGATAATCGACCACGTCACGCAGGGCATGGCCGTTGACGGCCAGCAGGCGCATGCCGGCACGGACGCCGGCCTCTTCGGCCAGGCTGCCGGGCTCGACGGCGTCGATCAGGCCGCCCACCCCGCTGCCCTGGTGCGCGCGCGGCGCAGAGACCGGGGCAGCGTCCACCTCAAGCAATTGCAATCGTTCGCCTGCCATAGCAGCCTTTAGTCTACCCCGCGGCGAGCTTCCGGCGGCCGAGCCGGTGGAGCTGGTGCCGGCGCCTCCGCCTGAGCAGCAGGTTCGTCGCTCCAGGCGCCGCGGTAATCCGGCGGCAGCAGCGTGGCGATGCTGCGCATGATTGTCCGCGTGCCGGCTTCCACAGCGGCGCGGTCGATCTTGTCAGCTCGCGCCAGCACGAACGGTTCGCCGATCGTGACGGTGATGCGCGGCCGGCGCAGCAGAATGCCAGGACCGTGAATCCGCTCCGTGCCCGTGATCGCCACGGGCAGGACGGGAGCGCCGCTGCGCAGTGCGATCAGTGCGGCGCCGGGATACGCCTGCTGCATACCGGTGCCCGTGCGGTTGCGGTGCCCCTCCGGCAGGATCGCCACGGCTTCGCCCGCCTTCAGCAGCTCTTGCGCCCTGCGCAGCGCCGCCAGGTCTGCCTCGAAGCGCCGCACGGGAAAGGCTCCGAACAGGCGGATCGGCAACCCCTTCACGCCGCCGCGGAACAGCTCGATTTTGGCCATGAAGCGGATGCGCCGGGTGCGCAGCGTGGCGCCGATCAGCGGCGGATCCGCGTTGTTCAGGTGGTTGGCGACGATCAGCAACGCGCCGCGTCGCGGAACGTGCTCGCGCCCGCGCACGCGCCAGCGGCCGAAGCACCAGACCACCGCCGCCATCAGCCGCGTGGTAGCCCAGTAGAACAGGGCCACCACCCGGGCAGGCAGGGGACGCGGTGCGGCGTCGCTGCGGTTGCTCATCGCGCCGGTTGCGCCTGCGGACCGAAGCTGCGCTGCGCCAGTTCCAGCACGCGCGCCACGACATCGTCTTCGCCGAGGCCATCTGTGTGCAGCACGATCGCATCGGCGGCCGCCGCCAGTGGCGAATCGGCCCGCTCGCTGTCCAGCCGGTCGCGCGCCAGCGTTTCGGCGAGCACCGCCGCGGGCGCGGACGGCCGCCCGCGCCGCGCCAGCTCGGCGGCGCGGCGCCCGGCGCGGGTCTCGGCGGAGGCGTCCAAGAAGACTTTCAAGCGAGCGTCGGGCAGCACCACGGTGCCGATGTCGCGGCCGGCCATCACCACCGGATGTTCGGCAGCCAGCTCGCGCTGCAGGGCAACCATGCGCCGCCGCACGCGCGGCACGGCCGAGACGATCGAGACGGCCCGTTCCACCGCCGGCGTGCGCAGCATAGGCGTCGCGTCTTCGCCGTCCACGATCACGATCGCGTACTCGGCGCTGCCCGCTGCGGGCGGCCGCACGCACATCGTCGCAGCCTCGGCCAGCGCACTCACCCGTTCCGCATCCCCGGGATCGATACCGCGCTGCAACGCCAGCCAGGTGATGGCACGGTACATCGTGCCGGTATCGACAAATGGCCAGCCCAGCGCGCCCGCTACGCGGCTGCCCACGCTGCTCTTACCCGAGGCGACCGGGCCGTCGATGGCGATTGCACTGCTCGCGTCGCGCCTCCCCGCGGCGATCGATCCGCTGATCGCCACGACCCCCGCCAGTATATGAGAGGCGCCGAACCCGGCCAACGGCCCGCGGCGCCGCGTACGCCAAGTCCTTCAAGGCGCCAATCCCGCCGCGGCGGCTTCGGCCCGGCCGCAGCCCGTTGCTAGACTGCAGATGAAGGGTCCGAAGCACGGCCGCGATGACGAATTGCTCCAGGTCTCCGACCGCACGACAAGGCCACCTGCCTGCGGGTCGCGCCGCCGCGCTCGTCCTCGGGCTGCTGTTCGTCCTGACGGCGCTGCTTCAGCCGGCTCGGCCCGCGCAGGCGCACGCGATCTTTGAATCGGCCACGCCCGCGCCGGGCGCCCGCCTCAGTGCCGCGCCGGCGCAGATCCGCATCGTCTTCAGCGAACCCCTGAACGCCGGCGAGAGCGGCATTGAGCTGCTCGCCTCGTCGGGTAGCCGCGTGCCAGCGCGCAGCGCCGGCGCGGACCCGGCCGACAACCGCGCCTACACGGTGATGCTGCCGCCGCTCGCTCCCGACGTGTACACCGTCGCCTGGCACACCGTCTCGCTGGTCGACGGTCACGAACGGCGCGGCGCCTACAGCTTCACCGTGCTTGAGCCGGATGGCGCCGCCCCGGCGGCGCAGCGGCCCGCGGCGGCACCGGGCGAGCCGCTGCAACTGCCGGGCGCCGCCAGCGCCGCCACGCACTGGCTCGCGCTGCTCGGGTACTTCCTGCTGGCGGGCACGGCGCTGTTCATGCTCATTGACGGCGCCTCGGCGGCGGCCACTTCGGAACGCCGCCGGACCATCATGCTCGGCGTCGGCTTGCTCTTGCTCGGTGGCGCGGGGGAACTGTTCGCGCAGTGGCTGCCGCACGGCAGCCTCAGCGGGGCCGGCGCCGTCGCAGGCAGCCGCAGCGGCGAATGGTGGTTGCTGCGCATGGCCGTGGCCCTGGCGCTGCTCCCGATCTGCGCCGGGCGCCCGCCGCGCCGGCTCACGCGCATCGCTCGCTGGCTGGCGGCCGGCGCTGTGCTCTCGATCGGCGCCGGGTTCGCCGCCACCAGCCACGGCGCCGCCTCCGCCGATCCGTGGTGGGGTGCGGCTTTCGACTTCGTACACCTGATCGCGGCTGCGATCTGGATCGGCGGCGCGATCGTGCTGGCACCGGCGCTACGCCGCGCCCACCGCGCCGGCGAACCCGGGCGGGTTGCTTGCCTGGTGAAGCGCTTTTCGCTGGCGGCAGGCGCCGCCGTGCCGGTCGTGCTGCTGAGCGGCCTGGCCAGCGCGGCGGTTGAGCTGCATGATCCGGGCGACCTGTTGCGAGGCGGCTACGGCCGAGCCCTGCTGATCAAGGTGCTGCTTGCCGGCGCCGTGCTCGCCCTCGCCGCGGCGAACGCCCTTGTGCTGCGACGCGCCTTCCTTGCGCGGACGGCCACGGGGCGGCTCTTCCCCCCCGGGGTGATCGCCGAGGGCAGCGCGGGCCTGCTCGTCCTGGTCGCGGCTGCCGCGATGACGCTATACGCGCCCTCTCGCGCGGTCGACGCAGCCCATGCAGCCGCCGGGCGCTTCGCCGCCGATCCGAATCCCGCCGCCAGCTTCACGGCGAACCTCCGGCTCGGCGGCCACCCGGCGACGCTCAGCCTCACGCCGGCCACGCTCGGCGCGAACGCGGCGCGTCTCGAGGTCGAGGGCGGCTCTGACGGCCGGGGTGCCACGCTGACCCTCACCTCTCCGTCGGGCCAGAGCTCGACGGCCTTCCTGCCCAGCACGGGAACCGAGCCCGGTGGGAACGCTATCTATCAAGGGCCGCTCAATTTGCGCGGCGTGGCGGGTGAGTGGCATGCCACGATCGCACTGCAACGGGGGAGCAACAGCGCGGCCGTGGCCGTCAGCATCGCCCCGGCGGCCACCGACCATGCCATCGCTGGGCCCGCTCCCAGCTGGCTGCTGGCGCTCGCGCTGCTCAGCGGCGCCGCCGCGCTGCTGGCGCTGACGCGGGCGCCGCTGACTCGGGCCGTGCGCGGCGGCGCCCTTGGGCTGTGCGGCGGCGTGTTGACGGCAGCGGTGGTCGTCAGCGCCGTCACGGCGATGCGTGCGCCGTCGGCCAGTCCCTCCGGGGCGTGGGGCCGGACGGCGCGGGTCCAGGCGACCATCCAGGCCGGCCTGCAGAGCTGGGCGATTCCCACGGCGCACGCCGGCCTGATGATACCCGCGGTCGGGCCGGACGGCGCCGTCTGGATCGGCGAGATGGACACGAACAAGCTGGCCCGCCTCGATCCGACCACCGGTGCGGTGCAAGAGTTCAGCTTCGGCGGCGTCTATCAGGGCACGATGGGCGTCGCCGTGGATGCGGGCAACCACGTCTGGCTGGCGCAGCAGTCGGCCGGCGTGCTCGGCCTGTTCGATCCGGCTACCGGCGCCTACCAGGCGTTCACGCCGCCGACCGCGCGCCCCGCGCCTTCGGGCATCGCGCTTGCGCCGGACGGCGCCGTCTGGCTCACGGAGATGACGGCCGATCAGATCGTGCGCTTCGATCCAGGGACACGCCTCTTCCGAGAGTTTCGCCTGCCGACCGCGGACGCCGCTCCCTACTGGCTCACCGTCGCGGCAGACGGCCGCGTCTGGTTCAGCGAGCTGTCTGGCCTGCGCATCGGTGTGCTCGATCCGGCAAGCGGCCGGGTGACGGAGTACACGACGCCGAACGCCGAACATCCCGTGGGCATCGCGGCCGGTGCGAACGGCCTCGTCTGGTTCGTCACGACCGAAGGCAGCGTCGTGCGCGTCGAACCGGCCAGCGGCGCGATGACCGCGACGCGGGCGCCGGAAGCCGGTCTGTACGGCGTCGCGATCGGCGCGGACGGCACGGTCTGGATCGGCTCCGCCAACGGCAACGCCGTGCTCGCCTACGGCCCGGCTACGGGGCGCTTCGTTATGCACGCGGTTCCCGCGGGCAGCGGGCCATGGTGGCCCGCGGTGGGCGAGGACGGCAGCGTCTGGGTGGCGCTCGCGGGTCAGCCCACCGGCGCGCTGGCTCGCCTCCAGGCGCCGCCGGCGGCCGCACCGGCGCTGAATCGTCTGCGCTGACGCTCGCTTCGGCGCCTTGTGGTGCCCGCGGCGCGGCTACCTGACCGCGAGCAACTCGCGCAGGCCGTCACAGACCAGGCGGACTTGCGCCGCATCCCCCAGGTCGATGCCGATCGAAGGGCCGGCCTTCGAGCCGAGGTTGAGCCCGGCTTCGTCCAGCACGTGGTAGAAGCGTGCGGCGCGACCACGCGGCCCGCCCAGCGCGTCGGGGTAGAGATACAGCGTTGCCGTGTGCCGGCCCCCGCTCAGGGTGGCGAATTGCCGCGCAGCGCCGGCTTCGGCCACTGAGTAAAGCAGAACTGCCGCCAGCTCACGCTCGACACAGCCGCCGGCGACCAGGGCGCCCCGGATTCGGTCAAACGGCGCCGTGCGCTCAACCTCAGACGGCGTTGGTGAGCGGAAAACGCGATGCATCTCCCGATCAGGCCAGCGCGGCCGCGGGCGTGTCGAGATCAAGCGGCGTCATGCGGCCCATTCCGTCGGCGTGGTAGTCATCTTCCGGCACTTCGCAGTAGATCTCGACCATATTTCCTTCCGGGTCGCGACAGTAGATGCTCTTGGTGAAGGCATGGTCGGTCGTGTGATCCACATCTACTCCGTGCTCTTTGAGCCTGCGGTACATGCGCACCAGGCTGTCGAAGCTGTCTATCACCAGCGCCATGTGTGCCAGCCCGACCTGATCCGCCTTGGGCAGCTCGGCATTCTCGCTGACTTTGAACACGGCGATATCGTGGTGATACTCATCGAAGCGGAAGAAGACGCCGCGCTCGCTCTCGGTCGCAATCTTCATCCCAAGGATGTCGCGGTAAAACCCCTTCGCCGCCTCCAAATCGCGCATCTTGATCACAATGTGGCCCACACGCTGGATCGCCATCGCCGTCCTCCACGTCTTCCGCCGGCGGCTGCTTCCGCGCCGCAGCGTTCGCGTTGGCATGGATGATAGCAGAGCCGTCAACGCGCCGGCGCAGCCGCAACTACGGGATCACACCCGCCTCCTTCAGCGTGACGAGGCGGTTCCAGTCCAACCCCAGTTCCAGCAACACCTCTTCCGTGTGCTGGCCCAGCTCGGGCGCCGGGCCGCGCGGTTGCCAGGGCGTGCCGTAGAAGTCGGCGGGCGTCGCCACCATCTGCGCCGGTCCATCGGGCAGCGGCACCTCCACAAAGGCGCCGGCAGCGGCCATCACCGGGTCGGCGATCACCTCGGCCGGCGTCTGCACCGGCGCAAACCAGACGTTCTCGCGGTCGAAGATCGCGCTCCACTCGGCTGCGCTCCTCTCCGCCATCACCGCCTCGATCGCTCGCACCAGCGGGTCGGCGTTCGCGGCGCGGTCTACGATCGTCAGGAAGCGCGGATCCTGCATCCACTCCTCGTGGGCGATGGCGCGGCAGAAGTCGGGCCAGTGCCGGTCGCCCTGCAGCATCAGCAGCCAGAGCGTGTGCCCGTCTCCGCAGCGATAGGGCAAAATCAGGGGATTGGGGAAGGCGTAGCGTTGCGCGGGCTCGATCGGGACGCCGAGCCGCAGCGCCATGTTCAGGTCCCAGCCGATCGTATAGGCGCCCGTGCGCGCCAGCGAGACGGCGACCATCTGCCCCTCGCCGCTCCTCTCGCGGCGGAAGAGGGCGGCCGCGATTGCGCCGGCGGCCTGGGCGGCGGCGTTGTGGTCGCCCATGCCGCCGCGCTGCAGCGGATACTCCTGGCCGGGCGCGGTGAGCAGGCTGGCGATGCCGGCGCGCGACCAGAAAGCGCCGACATCATAGGCAGCGCGGTCCCGCTCCTCGCCGTCGGGGCCGTAGCCGGTCACCTGGCAGTAAACCAGGCGCGGATTGCGCTCCCGCAGGCAAGCGTAGTCCATGCCCAGCCGCGAAAGGGCGCCGGGGCGGTAGTTACTGACGAAGACGTCGGCCTGTTCGACAATCTGCAGCGCCAGCTCGCGGCCCTCCTCCGAACGCAGATCGAGGCAGACGCTGCGCTTACCGCGGTTGTCCAGCTCGAAGATTGGGTTGATCGACACGGCACCGCCGAGCAGCGAAAGGATGCCGCGCATCGGATCGCCCTCGGCCGGCTCGATCTTGACCACATCGGCGCCCCAGTCACAGAGCATGCCTGACGCGGCCGGCCCCGCAACCCAGACGGCCATCTCGACAACCTTCACGCCCTCCATCGGTCCAGCCATGCCCAAAGCCTCCGTCGCAGTGCAGGTTGCCCGCAGTATGGCAAGTAGGCCGGCGGCGTGCGAGCCGCGCGCCTTGTTGCCCGGGTCCGCCACCAGGCGCCGTTTCAGCGCTTCGCCAGCGCGTCGGTGAGCGTATAGAGGCGGTCGTAAACCGGGCGGGCTGCGGCGCCGAAAACGGGTTCGGGACGGAAGTCGGTGCGGTTGATGATCGCGGGGTAGACCTCGATCCCGGTCACGCCCGAGGCGTTCAGCCGCACGCGCAGGATCACCGAGAGCACGCTGGGCAAGCCGTACTGCGCCAGGTCGGCGTCGTCCAGGTCGAAGACGAAGTTGCCCAGGCTGTAGGCGATCAGGCCGCCGTGATAGAACTCCAGCCCCTGCAGCACGTGCGGATGGGCGCCCAGCACCAGCGCGGCGCCGGCGTCGATCGCGGCGTGCGCCAGGTCGCTCTGCGTGCGGTTCGGCTGCGAGGTGTACTCGAAGCCGGAGTGCAGCGCCACGACCACCAGGTCGGCCTGCTTGCGCGCCGAGGCCACGTCGCGGGCGATGCCCTCCGCCGTGCCCCAGGCGATTCCCGGGCTGCCCGGACCGGCTTCGAGGCTCTGCGCCTTGAAGCCGGTGATCGTGTCGTCCGGCACGTTGGCGTAGGCCAGCCAGGCGACGCGCAGGCCGTTCACCTGCACCACGAGCGGCGTGCGCGCCGTTTCACCATCCGGACCGGCGCCGATGTGGGCGATGCCTGCGCTGTCGATCGCCGCGATCGTGTCCGTCAAGCCCTGCGCGCCGTAGTCGAGCACATGGTTGTTGGCGAGATCGACCACGTTGACGCCGGCGCTCGTCAGGCAGGCGACCTCCGACGGCGGCGCACGGAACGTGTAGTCCTTGTGCGCCGGCGTGCCGCGATCGGTGAGCGAGAACTCGAGGTTGGCATAGCGCAGATCCGCCGAACGCAGGCGGTCGCTCACCGCGCCCAGCGGCCAGCCCGGCCCGTACTGCTGCACCTTCGCCACCACGCCGCGCGCCAGCATCAGGTCGCCCATGGCATCGATCGTCACGCTGCCTGCGCGGGAGGGCGCCAGCCGCGCCGCCAGCACGCCGCCGAGCTGCGCGCTGAGCTGGGTCGCCTCGCGGTGCAGCGGCACGGCCACCGTTTGCACGGCCAGCGGGTACTGCGGATCGTCCGGGAAGCGGCCGTCGATGCGCAGCGGCTTGCTGTGCAGCCAGGGGCCGCTCCATGGCACGACGATCGCCTCGTCCTCGCCGCGATCCGTCTCGGCCAGGAGCGTGGCGGCGTCGGCCACCCGCCCGGCCGTGAGCGGCGCATCCGCTTTGCCGGCAAGGCCGCCGACATGCGCCAGCTCCTGCGCATCGGCGAAGGCGAGCCGCACCGGGCGGGCTGCGCCGCCGAGACTGCTCCAGTCGCCGACGGCGCCCGTCAGCAGGTTGACCGCGTCGCTCAGCGTCAGGTCGTTGGGAGTGAGTGTGAGCGGCAGGGCGATGGCGAGCGGCTGGGTCTGCACCAACGTGCCGCCTGGGGGCGCGGCTTCCCCGGGCTGCACGCTGACCAGGGCGAGGTCGGCGCCGGTACGATCGGCCGCCTGACCCTCCTGCAGCGGCGTGAGCGACAACTTGAGCTTCGGGAAGTCGGCGCCAACCTGCTTCAAGGCAGGACCGACGGCGGTAGCCACGGTGGCCGTGGCGGCAATCTTGAACGTGCCGCTGACGGTGATCGTTGGCGCGGCGCCCGGCGTCGACTCTACCGAGAACGGCGCCGTTGCGGCGGACGGGTTTGCCGCAGCCGGCGTGGGCGTGGCGCTGCCGAGCACGATGATCCGCACCTGCGGCTCACCGCCGCGCCCGGCGCAGGCGAGCAGAGCGGCGCTGAAGAACACGACGGCAAGCAGGAACCAGCCCGGCCGCAGACGCCGCAACGCCCAGCCCCTCCGCCGCTCCGCCCCGCCGCGCGGCATTCGAGGCGGAGTGTAGCACAGGCCGCGGGCCTAACCCCGCCGCGGCTGAAGGCGCGTCCGCATGGGAAGTCTCGGTCTGACATGGGCGCCCAGCGCCCATCGAGCACCGTTGCGCTGCGCTCTGGCCCGACAGGGGAAGGGTAGGTTCGAGAGCTACCGAGAGTGCTCGACCCGCGCCCTCTCCTCGGAGGAAAGGGCCAGCCGAGCCCGAGCGAGGCTGGGAGAGGCGCCGCCGGGCGCTTCGCCGGCGGATGCAGCCGGCCACCCAGCTTATGCCGCGCTGACGCGTGGCTGCTCTTCGCGCGTCTCCGCGTAGAGCGCGAGGCCGAGCACGTCGTCAACGTGTTCGGCGAAGTGCACGTCGAGCGCGCTGCGCACCTCTTCCGGCACCTCCTTGTAGTCCGGCTCGTTATCCTTGGGCAGACAGACCGTCTTGCAGCCGGCACGATGCGCCGCCAACACCTTCTGCTTGATCGCGCCCACGGGCATCACACGGCCGCGCAGGGTGATCTCACCCGTCATCGCCACCTCTTTGTGCACCGGCCGGCGTGTGATCGCGGAGACGATCGCCGTCGCCATCGTCACGCCGGCCGAGGGGCCGTCCTTCGGCGTGGCGCCGGCGGGCACGTGGATGTGCAGATCGTGCTTCTCGAAGAAGTCGTCGGCTACGCCCAGCGCCGCGGCGCGCGAGCGGGCGTAGGTCAGGGCCGCCCGCGCCGACTCCTGCATCACGTCGCCCAGCTTGCCGGTGAGCGTGAGGTTGCCCTTGCCGGGGATCGCCGAGGCCTCGATGAACAGCACGTCGCCGCCGGCGCCGGTCGCAGCCAGGCCGGTGACCACGCCGATCTCGTCGGGCTCGTTCGCCATCTCCTCGAAGAAGCGCGGCCGTCCCATGATCTCCGGCAGCTGCGCGGGCGTGATCACCTCGCGGGCCTCGCTGCCCGCGGCGACTTTGCGGGCGACGTGACGGCAGATCGTGCCCAGCAGCCGCTCCAGGTTGCGCACGCCGGCCTCGCGAGTGAAGCCGTCGATCAGCTCCTCCAGGGTGTCGTCGGACACCTCGATCTGCCCGGGCTGCAGGCCGTTCTCCGCGATCTGGCGCGGCAGCAGATAGCGCCGGGCGATCTCGCGCTTCTCATTGTCGGTATAGCCGGGCAGCTCGATCACCTCCATGCGGTCGAGCAGCGGGCCGGGAATCGTGTCCAGCATGTTCGCCGTGGTGATGAACATGACGTGGGACAGGTCGAAGGGCACGTCGAGATAGTGGTCGGTGAAGGTGTTGTTCTGCGCCGGGTCGAGCACCTCAAGCAGCGCCGACGACGGATCGCCGCGGTAGTCGCTGCCGAGCTTGTCCACCTCGTCCAGCACCATCAGCGGGTTGTTCACCCCGGCGCGGCGCATCTCCTGGATGATGCGGCCGGGCAGCGCGCCGACGTACGTTCGGCGGTGGCCGCGAATCTCGGCTTCGTCGCGTACGCCGCCCAGTGAAAGGCGCACGAACTTGCGCCCAGTCGCCCGCGCGATCGAATGGCCCAGGCTGGTCTTGCCCACGCCCGGCGGGCCGACGAAGCAGAGGATCGGGCCGCGCGTGTCCTGCCGCAGCTTCAATACGGCCAGGTAGTCGAGGATGCGCTGCTTCACCTTCTCCAGCCCATAGTGATCGGCGTCGAGAATGCGCTGCGCCTCGTTGATATCGAGCTGGTCTTCGCTGCGCCTGTCCCAGGGCAGATCGGCCAGCCATTCGAGATAGGTCCGCGCCACGTTGTAGTCGGCGGCGGCGGGCGTCATCGAGGCCAGCCGTTCCAGCTCGCGGTCGGCCTGCTTGCGCACCTCTTCCGGCAGATGCGCGGCGTCGAGCTTCTGGCGCAGCTCGCCGATCTCGGGGTGCGACTCGTCGTCGCCCAGCTCCTTCTGGATGGCGCGCATCTGCTCGCGCAGGATGAACTCGCGCTGGCGCTTGTCCATGTCGCCGCGCACCTGCGTCTGGATCTGGCTGCTGACTTCCAGGATCTCCAGCTCGCGGTTCAGCGCGGCGCTGAGCACACGCAGCCGCTCGGTCACGTTCGCTTCGGCCAGCACCGCCTGGCGGTCTTCCGGCTTGAGGCCGGCATTGGCGGCGATGAAGTCGGCCAGGTTGCCCGGATGCGTGATCTGGCTGACGGCGCCGCCCAGCTCGCCGGGGATCTGGTCGCTGAGCGCCACGATCTTCTGGAAGAGGGAGACGGCGCTGCGCGTCATCGCTTCCAGCTCGGTGCTCGGCTCCAGCGTCTCGCCGATGCGCTCGACGCGGGCGCGCAGCCACGGCTCGCGCTGCTCAATCGCGACGATGCGCACGCGCGCCACGCCCTGGATCAGCGCCTGCAAGGTGCCGTTGGGCGCTTTCGCCATGCGCACGATCTGCGCCGCCGTGCCGATCGGCTGGATCTCGGCGTCGTAGACGCCCTCTTCTCCCTGCTGCTGCGCCACCACGGCCACCAGCCGTTCCGGCGTGGTCACGGCCTCGTCAACGGCGCGCACGTCGGCCTCGTCCGAGGTCACAAGCGGCACGACGATGGCGGGATAGAGCACGCTGGCGCCCGTGCGCAGCACGGGAAGAACGTCGGGGATACGAAGCTGGCCATCGCCGCCGGCCTCGGCCTGCGGTGACTGCGGCGCGCCCGGCTGCGGCACGGCGGCCTCGGCCCGTGCCTCCGCCGTGGCCGGCGCGGTGCTGCGCGCCCGCCGGCGCAGCGCGACGGCCGGCGCGGCTTCGGTCTCGTTCGCCTCGCTTGAGGGTGCGGCCGGCTCGGCCGGTTCGTCGCCGGGCTTCTTCCTGGGCATAGCTTCCGATCCCGATGAAGTCTCGCGCGCCGCTGAATCGTTCAGTGCACGGTGATACGCACGCGGCGCTCGGGCTGCACCGCCCGCTTGGGCAGCGTGATCTGCAACAGACCGTCGTCGTACTGCACGGTTACGCTTTCGGTATCGACATCCGCCGGCAACTGGACCACGCGCTGAAAGGAGCCGTACTGGATCTCGACCGTGTTGTAGACGCGGCCGGCGTGGTGGCTGCGGCGGTCACGCTTCTCGCCGCGCACGGTCATACGCCGACCGTCGAGCTGGATCTCGACCTCCTGATCGCGCATCCCCGCGACTTCCATCAGCACAACGATCTCGCCGTCGGTCTGGTAGACATCGGTGGGCGGCTCGATCACGGCAGGCACGAAGCGCGGACCGCCCGGCAGGCCTGGCCCGCGGCTGACCAACTGATCCCACATCTGCTCCAGGTGCTCGGCGACGTGTTCGAGATCGGATGACAGGCGCGCACGCTGAGCCATGGCGCTGGACTCCTCCGCAGGCAGCTCGGCCGCTCCCACACTGTATCATGGAAGCCCGCACGCGGCCCGACGGCCGCGATCCGGCGCCGCCGCGCCTGCTGCTGCCCTGCGCCGACCGCCGCGATGCACGCATGCAATTGGTCTCGAACCGCAGCGCTTCACAGCCAGCGCCGCGCCGCGTATCATACTTGCACGATCACTGCAACAAGCCGGCACAGCAGTTCGCGCCGCGTGCCCGGACGGTCGCGGCATCAGCCCGGCGGAGGAAGCTAGCGATGGCAGACAGCGCCCAGGAAGGTCTGATTATCGGCACGGCGGACGGCACGTACTACGCGATTCCGCGCTCCGTGCTCGAGCAGCATCGGTGCACACAAGAGCAGGTCGAAGCGCTGAAGAAGGCGCCGGTCGCCAATGCGGCGGACGTATCGGGGTACTCGGCGCCGCAGGGCTTCGATGGGTCGTTCGGCGGCGGGATTCTCTTTCAGCAGGGCGGCAACCTGTTGATCGCCACCAGTGCTCTGGACCAGAGCAATCCGTTCGTGCAGTTCAGCGGCGTGCTCTTCCAGTAGGGGAAGCGCCAGCCCGAGCAGGAGGCGCGCGGCGAGAGTGTGCGGAGCGAATCCGCACACCCTCGCCGCGTGCCTCGACCGCGGTTAGCGATCAGCGTCCGCCTTCTGCTGCTGGCGATCGAACAGGTAGGCAGCCTGCTGCGCGAAGCGCTGCGAGCGGAACTGGCTCTCCTTCTCGCTGACGAAGGCGGCGACGTAGTATTCGGCGATGAACATGGCGGTCCTTCCGGCGCGGCCACGGGACGCGCGGCCACTCTTTGTGTCTTCCGTCACAATTATACCACAGGTAAAGCGGATTCGGACGTCGGGGAAAGCCCTAAAAGTGCGCCGGCACACATAAGACTGGCGACGCCGGCCCGCGCCCGACCGCGCTTTGATTCAACCTCGCCGCCCCGCGGCGATCTGAAGCAGGCGGCGTCTGCCCGCGTCGGGCCAGAGCGCAGCGCAACCGTCGGAGACCTGCAGTGCGCAGCCGAGCCCGGGATAGGCGCCGCGCGGACCAGCACGAACTGGCCGCGATGTGGTATAGCGTACGTCGGCAGACAGCAGCAGATGGGCAACAGCACGGAGGAACGTCATGCGATCGCGCGCCGCGGTGCTGGCCGAGCACGGCAAGCCGCTCCTGGTCGAAGAGGTCGAATACCCCGCGCCCGGGCCGAGGCAGGTGCTGGTGCGGCTCTACGCCAGCGGCATCTGCCACTCACAGCTGCACCAGATTCACAACGCCGAGCAGCCGCGCCCCGCCCTGCTCGGCCATGAGGCGACGGGCCACGTCGAGGCGAAAGGCTCGGCGGTCCGTCATGTCAAGGAGGGCGACCGCGTGATGGTCACCTGGGTGCCGCGCCACCCGCGCGGCGCCCAGCCCGAGCCCGCCCAGGTGCTCTGGCGAGGGCAAAATATCGGCTCACGCAACGTCTTCACCTGGTCCGAGCATGCCTTCTGCGACGAGGCGTTCGTCGTGCCGCTGGCCGATGGTGTGCCAATGGACGTCACGGCGCCGATCGGCTGCGCCGTCATCACCGGCTGCGGCGCCGTCACCAACACGGCGAACGTGCAACGCGGCGAGAGTGTGGCCGTGTTCGGCGCCGGCGGCGTCGGCCTCTGCGCCATCCAGGCGGCCGCAAACGTGGGCGCCGGCATGGTGATCGCCGTCGATCTTGATGCGAAGAAGCTCGACTTCGCCCGTGCCTTCGGCGCCACGCACGTCGTCAACGCCCGCGAGGGCGACGCCGTGGCGGCAGTGAAGCAGCTCTCCGGCGGCGGCGTGGATTACGCCTTCGACGCGATCGGCGTGCCGGAGACGATGAGCCAGATCCTGCTGGCGACGCGGCCGAACGAGTGGGGAGTGCGCCCGGGCGGCACCGCCGTGCTCGTGGGCGTGCCGCAGACGCCGGCTACCCTCGACGCCCGCCAGATGCTGATGGGCGAGCGCATCTACCGCGCCTCGCTGGGCGGCTCCGGCGTGCCCGACCGCGACTTTCCCCAGTACATCGAGTGGTTCAAGGCGGGCAAGCTGCCGCTGGACAAGCTGGTGACGCAGCGCTACACGCTCGACCAGATCAACGAAGGCGTGCGCGCCCTCGAGCGCGGGGAGATCGCGGGCCGCAGCATCATGGTCTACGGCGATAGCAAGTAGGACGCGGCCCGACGCACGCGCTCAGAGATAAAAGATCGTGGGGCTTTTCGGCTCGGCCGGCAGCAGCCGGGCGAGCCGCTGGCCCGGCCGCGTCAGCCGGAAGGTGCGCTCTTCCAGCATCAGGCCGCGCGCTTCCACGCGCTGCACCAGGCCGATCTCCTGCAGTTTGAGCAGCGCCGCCACCACCTCGGCGGGCGTCGCGGCGCGGATGGCGCGCAGCTCGGCGTCGATGCGGCGGTAGGTGCAGTCGCCGAAACGGGCGAGAGTGGCGACCAGCCACTGATCGAGCACGTCGAGATCAAACAACCGCCTGCCGGCACGGCGCGGCAGATGCTGCAAGGCACGGGCGATCCACGTCATCGTTCAGCGCTGCGGCCGGCGAGCGGCACGGCACGGCCGCTCGCCGGCTGCCGCTTCGCGGCCACTCAGGCCAGCGCTTTCACTGCGTCGAGCATCTTCTGCTGGTCGCGCGCCGTGGGAATCGCGGGGCTGCGGTCGGTGAAGGCGACCTTGCCGTTCTTGTCGATCACCACCGTGAGCCGCTCGGCAAGCCCGAACTGCTCGTTCCAGGTGCCGTACTCGCGGGCCACGGCGCCGTTCATGTCGGCGAGCAGCGAGATCGTCAGTCCTTCCTTTTCCTTGAAGGCCTTGTGCGTGTAACGGCTGTCGCGGGAGATGCCGAAGACCTTCGCACCCGTCGGCTGGATGTCGAGCGAGCGGTCACGGATTTCGCACATCTCGCCGGTGCAGACGGGGGAGAAATCGAGCGGAAAGAAGACGAGCACGACCGGCTGCCCGCGCAGCTCCGCGAGGTGAACCTTCTCGCCGTTCTCGTCCACAAGCGTAAAGTCCGGAGCTTCCTTGCCGACCTGGATCTCTGCCATGTTCACTGCCCTCCCCAGCGTCTGCGCGCCGCACGGTACAGTATGCCCGAGCAGCGCGCCCAGCGCAGCGCCCGGCAGGTGCGCTCGTGCTCGCGACGTGTCAGGATCGGAGAATGAGCGAGCATTTGCCGGCCCCCTCGCTCGCGGCCACCGCTTTCCGCGCCGCGATCGAACGCGAAGGCGGGCTGGATCTGTTCGATGCCGCCCTGACGATAGGGCGCATCGCGGACCCGGCGCTGGACCTCGGCGTCGCCCGCGTCGCGCTCGATGCGCTGGCCGGCGCCGTGGCAGACGAGCTTTCGCATGACGGCGACCTCGATCGCCTCGCCGCGCTGAACCGCGCCCTCTTCGAGCACCGCGGCTTTCGCGGCAACCACGAGCAGTACGGCGACCCACGCAACGGCTTCCTGCACGAAACACTGGCCCGCCGCACCGGCCTCCCAATCACGATCTCGCTGGTCTACCTTGCCGCGGGGCGGCGCGCCGGCCTCACGCTTGAAGGTGTGGGCTTTCCCGGCCACTTCCTCGTCCGCGCCGGCGAGCCGCCCGACCGGCACGTGTATCTCGACCCGTTCAACGGTGGGCGCGAGATCGCACGCGAGGCGCTGGCCGCGCTGCTGCGCCGGCAGGGCGGCGATCCCGATCGCCAGCTCGACCTGTTCCTCGCGGCGGTGACGCCGCGGCAGATCCTCGCCCGGATGCTGTTGAACGTAAAGAGTATGTACCGCGACCGCCGCGAGCTGGCCCGCTGCCGGGACGCGGTCGAGCTGCTGCTGGTCCTTACTCCGTGGGCGGCAGCCGAGTGGCGCGACTACGGCCTGCTGAGCGTTTACCTCGACGCCCCGGCCCCGGCTCGGACCGCGCTGGCGCACTACCTGGAACTTGCGCCGGACGCCGCCGACGCGGACCGAATCCGCGTCCGGCTGGAGACGCTGCGCCACGAGGGCAATGACGGCGAGCGGCCGCGCTCGCGTGAAGACTGAACCGGAGGCAGCCAGCGGGCGTGACCGGAGCGTGCGACGTGCTACCATACCCGTGCAGGGCTTGCAGGATGAGCCGTGCAGCGTGGAGCGCGTTCCTCTCTTGATCACCGGCGCCGAATCCACCTCACCCGAACCCACGGCCCTCGTCCGACCACCGCAGCATATCGCCCGAATTGCCCACCGCGCGGGAAACGACCGCGACGCCCTGAGCAAGGCGATCGAGGCGCGCGTGGACTGGATCGAGGTCGATCTCTGGTACGCCTGGGGCCGTCTGGTCGCCCGCCACGAGCGCGGCGTCTGGCGGCTGCCGGTGGTCTACGACAAGTGGCACGTGCGCCTGCTGCACGAACGCCTGCTGGACCTGGACGCGTTGATCGAGCGCACGGCAGGTGGCCCCAACCTGTTTCTCGATCTCAAGGGCACCAGCTCTCGCCTGCCCGACGCGATCGTGCGCACGCTGCAGCGGCACGGCGCCTGCGAGCGCGCCGCGGTCTGCGGACAGTACTGGCCACCGCTCGATGCGGTTGTCGCCGCCGAGCCACGGATTCGTGTCTTCCATTCGCTGGGGCGGCCCGAGCACGTCGTGCAGCATCTGCGACGCCTGGAACGGGACACCGTCTCGCATGGCGTCTCGGCAGCGCACTGGTTGCTGACGCCGGAGATCGTCGGCCGGCTGCGCCAGGATGGGCGCCAGCTCTTCGCCTGGACGGTGAACGACGAGAGCAGGGCCTCAACGCTGGTCGAGTGGGGCGCGGACGGCGTGATCAGCGATCGGCTCGACCTGCTCGCCGGCCTGCCCTGAGCCAGAGGCGCCTGCCTCAGGGAAGTGCCGCTCATACAATGCATCGGCGGCCTCGGCAACGGCCGCGGCGAAGCGCTCGTAGCGTGCCAGCAGATCGGCGCCGGCCGGCGTTAGCCGCGAACGGCCGCCGCCCACGCCGCCCACATCGCTCTCCAGCACGGCAACACCGAGGTTCTCCTCCAGCTCGCGCACCTTGCCCCAGGCGCGGCGGTAGGAGAGGCTCGTCGCGGCGGCGGCCTGCGCCAGCGAGCCGCTCTCCTGCACGCGCCGCAGCAGGCGGGCGCGATAGTCGCTGAAGGCGACGCGACCGTCACACTCGAGCCAGAGCTTGAGCCGGGGTTCCAGGCCAGACATGGTTTCAATACCCGTGGCTCGGCAGTCCGTTGCGAGCGTCACCGGGCCAGCGAGCACGATTTGCAGCCATCGCTGCGTCGTCCTGGTCGCTCACACCGTGGCCGCGGCCGGCGTGGGCGCCGACTGCCGCCGGGCCACGGCGATTACATCGTCCAACCCGTCCACGAGACGCGCGAGCTGAGTGTCGGTCAGCTCGGCAAGCAAGACGCTGATCGCCTCGCGCGCCTGGCGTTCGAGGTCGCCGACCGTGCGTTCGCCCGCCTCGGTCAGGAAGTTGCGCACCAGCCGGCGGTCGCGCGGATCTTCCTCGCGTCGCACCAGCCCCTGATGCACCAGCCGGTCCACCAGGCCGGTTACGGTGGAAGGGGTGACGCCGAGCCGGCTGGCGATCACGCCGGACGGCGCGCCGGGCTCGGCGCGGATCAACACGATTACCTTCAGCGTCGGCAGGGTGAGGCCCAGGTCCGCCCACGCGTGCAGGCGCAGCGGATCGAAGAGCGTTACGGCGTACGAGAACAGAGCGATTGCGCGTTCGGTTAGTTGCTCCCGGTCCACGGTCGCGCCTCCGTTCGTCGCTCATCGGCGGGCGCCGCTGAGAGTGCGGCAACGATACGTGATGCCCGCCAGCAGGTCAATGCGCCGCCGCTCGACCCATGCCTGCACCGGGCGATATTCTGAGATTGATGAGGTTTCCGGTGTCTGCTGAATATCATTCGGCTGAAGGTGAGCCGGATTTCGCCTTCGGCAACGCCGCGGAGAACGCGCTTCTCAGACGATATGTTACGGCACAGTTGCGGGCGAACGGCCCGATCAGCTTCCGCCGCTTCATGCAGTTCGTGCTCTACGACCCCGACGAGGGCTACTATTCGCGCCGCGACCCGATCGGCGCCCGCGGCGACTACCTGACCAGCCCGGAGCTGCACCCACTCTTCGGCGCTCTGCTTTGCCGCCAGCTTGCCGAGCTGTGGCGGGCGCTTGAACGCCCCGCCGTGTTCACGGTTGCGGAAGTGGGCGCGGGTTCAGGCGCCCTGGCGCGGGCGATCCTCGCCGCCGCCGATTCGGAGTTCGGCGCGGCGCTGCGCTACGCCATCGTCGAGCCGCACCGTCGTCTGCGCGACATGCAGGTGCGGACGCTCGGCTCACTGGCGCAGGCGGTCACCTGGCACGAGACGCTGACCTCGCTTGCGCCGATCGCGGCCGGCTGCCTGCTCAGCAACGAGCTGATCGACAGCTTTCCTGTACACCGCGTGATGGTGCGCAACGGCCGCCTGCGCGAGCTGTTGGTCGGTCTTGCCGGCGACGAGTTCATCGATGTCGAGGGCGATCCTTCGACGCCGGCGCTTGCGGAGTATTTTGTGCGGATCGGCCTGCTGCCGGGCGAGGGCTGCGCCGCCGAGGTCAACCTCGACGCCCCGGCCTGGCTGCGCGAGGCGGCCGCGGCCCTCGAACGCGGCTTCATGCTGACGCTCGACTACGGCTACCCGGCGCGCCAGCTCTACGCGGGCTGGCGCCGGAAGGGCACGCTGCTCTGTTACTACCAGCACACCGCCCACACGAATCCGTACGTCCGCCTCGGCCATCAGGATTTGACCGCGCACGTCGACTTCACCTCGCTGGCCCGCGCCGGTGAAGAAGCGGGCTTGCAAACCCTGGGCTTCACCAGCCAGCAGCGCTTCCTCGCGTCGCTGGGCATCGAGGAGGCGCTGGCCGGCGGGCCGGGTGGTGCTGTGCCGCTCGAAGAGTTCTTGGCGCGGCGCCGCGCCGTCGGCGATCTGCTGAATCCGGAGGGACTGGGCCGGGTGCGCGTGCTGCTCCAGGGCAAAGATGTTGGAACCCCTCGGCTGCGCGGCTTTGCGCATGGCAACGAGGTCGAGACGCTGTGGATGCGCTGACCGCGGGACAGCCGGCGCCGCCGTTCACGCTGCCGGCGCTCTCCGGTAGCGCCGGCGTGCCCGACCCGGGTGGACGGCGGCAGGTGCTGATGTTCTTCCAGGAGGCCGGCACGCCCACCTGCACCATGCAGGTGCGCTCGCTTGCGGACGAGGCTGCGCTGCTGGGCGAGCTGGGCGCGGCGGCGCTGTTCGTCAGCACCGATTCACTCGAGCGACTGCAAGCCTTCGCCGCCGAACTGCCGGCCGGCGTGGCGCTGGTCAGCGACGCCGACGCTGCGGTGGCGAAGGCCTACGGGGTGTACGATGAGGTCAGCCGCAGGGCGCGCCGCGCGGCCTTCGTCGTCGAGCCGGACGGCGTGATCAGCCTCGCCCTGACCTGGTACAACCCGCTGAACAGCGAACAACTCGCGCAGATCTTCGCGGCGCTCGGCCTGGACCCGAGCGCCTGATGGGAACCCGACGATGGCCGAAGAAGCCTACAGCGAAATCGTTCTCGACCACTTTCAGCACCCGCGCAACGCCGGCGTGCTCGCCGATCCCGACGCGGTGGGCGTCACCACCAACCCCGTGTGCGGCGACACGATGAAGCTCATGCTGCGCATCGACGGCGACACAATCCGTGCGGCGCGTTGGCAGACCGTCGGTTGTCCCGCGGCGATCGCCACCAGCTCGATCGCGACCGAGATGATCACCGGCAAGGACCTGGGCGACGTGGAGAGCCTGACGCGCGAGCAGATCGCCGAGGCCGCCGGCGGCCTGCCGCCCAGCAAGCTGCACTGCTCTGTACTGGCGCAGGATGCGCTGCGCAGGGCGATCCGCGCCTACCGCGCGAAGGCGAGCGCGTGAGCCACACCGGGGCCGAAACGGTGGAGGCGCGCCCGCCTCACACGATTGCCGGCGTGCTGCTCGCCGCCGGCCTCTCCACGCGCATGGGCACACCAAAGGCACTGCTCGACTGGGGCGGCCGGCCGCTCGTGGTCTACCAGCTTGAACAGTTGCGCCTGGCCGGCTGCGATCCGCTGCTGCTCGTCACCGGCCACGCGGCGGAAGATGTCGAAGCCGCCGCGTCCGGCAGCGGCGCGACGATCGTGCGCAATCCGGCGTACCGCGAGGGCCGCGCCACCTCCGTTCGCGCGGCAGCCATGGCGCTGCCCACCGGGCTCGACGCGATCCTGCTGCTCAACGTAGACCAGCCGCGCCGGGCCGAAACCCTGGCATCGCTGATGGCGGCGCACCGACACGGCCACGGCCCGATCAGCGTGCCGGTGTTTGAAGGCCGGCGCGGGCATCCGGCGATCTTCGCCAGTACGCTGCTGGATGAGTTGCGCGCCGTCGACGAGGCGAGCGAGGGGCTGCGCGCCGTCTCGCGCCGGCACACGGCGGCCCGCACTGAGGTCGACTTTCCCAGCGCCGAGGTGCTGCTCGACTGCAACGATCCGGCGGCCTACGAGCGGGCGCTGGCCTTCTGGGCCCGCTGAGGTAGCTGGCCGCGTTGCTCTTCCGGGACCTGCGCTCCGCCGGTGTCCCCGCCGGCGACCACCCCGTTGCCGAGCGCGGCGGCGAGGCGATCGAGCGCGTGAATCAGCTCGCGCCGGCTGCCTGCGGAGAGCCGGCGCAGGCGTGGCTCGCAGCGCGCGGCCGAGGCGGCGCACAGCTCAGCGATCACCTGATGCCCGGCATCGCTGAGCACCACACGCACGACGCGCCGGTCGACGCGATCGGCCGTGCGCGTAATCCAGCCACGCCGCTCCAGACGGTCGAGAATGCCGGTAATATTTGGCGCCGACACCGCCATCTGCTCGGCCAGCCAGCTTACGCGGGCGCCGCCGCGCTCGCCCAGGATCAGCAAGACCTTGAGCTGCGGCATCGTCAGGGTCATCCCTGCCCAATGCTCGGCGCCGGCGACCAGCAGCGCATGGAGCACTCCGGCCAACCGCTCGATCAGTTCCCGATCGACCTCGCCTTCGCTCATCTCCGCCGCTTTCGCTCCGACCGCGGGCGCTGCCCGCGACTGCTTTCGCGGAGCTTCGTAGTTCGTGCGGGGATAATGGATCGTTCCAGTATATGCGGAGCCTCATCCCGTCCCGCCATGCATCGATAGGGCTATTCGGCGCGTTGCCGCCTCTCGACGGCGCCCCTGGGCGCGTACAGCAGGTGTAGACTGAAGGCAGCAGCGCGGCCGTCCGGCCAGACGGCGTCGCACCTCGCTGGTGAGGGCGTGGATCCAACGGGTCCGTTCGATGTCGTGGTGATCGGCGGCGGCTGGGGCGGCTACACCGCCGCTGTTCGGGCGCGGCAGCTTGGCCTCTCGGCCGCGTTGGTCGAGCGCGACAAGCTGGGCGGCACCTGCCTGCATCGCGGCTGCATTCCTACCAAAGTCCTGCTGCAGTCCGCCGAGCACCTCGATCTCGCTCGCCGGCTGTCCGAATTCGGCGTGCGTGTGGGTGAGCCGGCGCTTGACTACGAAACCGTCCGCGCTCGTAAGGACCAGGTCGTCGACCAGCTCTTCGGCGGCCTGCGGCAACTCGTCAAGGCGAACGGCGTTGAGATCATTGCCGGCCACGGCTCGCTGGCAGGCGCCAACGCCGTTCGCGTGCGGCAGGACGGCCGGGAACAGGAGTTGCCCGCCGGCAACGTGATCATCGCCACCGGCTCGCGGCCGAAGCGACTGCCGGGCATCGAGACGGACGGACGCTGGATCATCGACAGCGACCAGGCGCTCGAGCTCGAGCACGTGCCGGCCTCGGTCATGATCCTCGGCGCGGGCGCGGTGGGGGTTGAGTTCGCCTCCTTCTATCACGACGCTGGCGCCGAGGTGACGCTGATCGAGATGCTGCCCGCGGTGCTGCCGCTGGAAGACAAGGACATCTCGGCCTTGCTGGGCAGGCTGTTCGTCAAGCGCGGCATTCGCGTGCTGACGGGCGCAGCGGTGGCGCTGGATACGGTTCGCCTGGCCGAGGGCGGCGTCGAGCTGGACGTACGGGCCGGCGAGCAGACGGAACACCTGCGCGCCGAGTGTCTGCTCGTAGCCACGGGGCGCGAGCCGCTGACCGCCGGCATCGGCCTGGAAGAGGCCGGCGTGCAGCTCGATCGCGGCTTCGCGGCGGTCGATGCGGCGCTGCACACGAACGTACCGGGCGTGTTCGCCGTGGGCGACATCACGGGCAGCCTCTTGCTCGCGCACGTCGCCGCGGCGCAAGGCATCCTGGCCGCCGAGACGATCGCCGGCGTTGCCGGTGCGCCCGTAGATTACCCGCGCCTGCCCCGCGCCACCTACTGCCGCCCGCAGGTGGCCAGCGTCGGCCTCACCGAGCAGCAGGCAAGCGAGTCCGGCCGCCGGCTCAAGACGGGCCGCGCTCACCTGCGCGCGAACGGCAAGGCGCTGATCCTGGGCGAGCCGGACGGCATGGTCAAGGTGATCGCGGACGCCGAGAGCGACGACCTGCTGGGCCTGCACCTGATCGGCGCCGGCGTAACCGAGATGGTCGCGGAGGGTGCCCTGGCGACCTTCCTCGACGCCAGTCTCTGGGAGCTGGCGCATAGCGTGCACCCGCACCCCACGCTATCCGAAGCGATCGGTGAGGCCGCGCAGGCCGCCGGCCGGCCGCCGCGGAAGCTCTGATGGGGACGAAGCGCCGCAGCCGCGTCGGAGGACGCAGATGACCACCGCAGAAGAGACGGGTAAATCGGCTGCAACGGGTTCAACCCGTGTTCAGGCGCGGGGCGCCGCGGCGCACTTCGGCATTGCCGATGCGCAGCTGGTGTTGATGTACACCCAGTTGGTGCAGGCGCGGCGCATCGCCGACCGCATGGTGGTCTTGCAGCGGCAGGGGCGGGCTCCGTTCGTGATCTCCGGCCAGGGCCAGGAGGCGTGCCAGATCGGCGCGGCCAACGCGCTCAAGCGCGGCACCGACTGGCTCTTTCCCTACTACCGCGACCTCGGCATGTGCCTCGCCTTCGGCATGACGCCCGTCGAGCTGTTTATGAACTTCTTCGCCAAGCAGGACGATCCGAACAGCCACGGCGTGCAGATGGCCGCCCACTGGAGCCGCAGGGCCTCGCGCATCGTCTCAGGCTCCAGCCCGGTGGCCACGCAGTTGCTGCACGCCACCGGCTGCGCCCTGGCCGCGAAGCTGCGCAAGAAGAAAGAGGTCTGCCTGACCAGCCTGGGTGAAGGCTCCACGGCGCAGGGCGACTTCCACGAGGCGCTGAACTTCGCCGCCATTCACAAGCTGCCGGTGATCTTTTACGTCGAGAACAACGGCTACGCCATCTCCGAGCCGATCTGGAAGCAGATGGCCGTACCGAACGTCGCCGACCGCGCCCCCGCCTACGGCATGCGCGGCCAGGTGGTGGACGGCAACGACCTGCTGGCCGTCTACCAGACGGTGAAGTGGGCGGTGGGCGAGGCGCGGCGCGGCCACGGCCCGGCGCTGATCGAGGCGAAGACCTACCGCATCGTGCCGCACTCCAGCGACGACGACGACCGCCGCTACCGCACGCGCGAAGAGCTGCAGAGCTGGATGAAGCGCGATCCGATCGACCGCTTCCGCAAGTACCTGCTGGACGAGGCCGTGCTCTCCGAGGCGAAGGTGCAGGAGATTCAGGAGACGGTGGACGCGCAGATCGCCGCCGCGATCCGCGAGGCGGAAGCGGCGCCCGACCCGGCGCCAGAAGCGGCGCTGCGCCATGTGTACGCCGAGCCGGGGGCGCGCTGATGGCCGTGAAATCAAATCTCGAAGCCGTGCGCGACACGATCGACCAGCTCATGGCCGAAGACGCGAGCATCATGCTCATGGGCGAGGACGTAGAGGAGGGCGGCGTCTTCCGGGCGACGGAGGGCCTGCTGAAGAAGTACGGCCGGAACCGCATCATGGACACGCCGCTGGCCGAGTCGAGCATCGTCGGCGTCTCGATCGGCGCCTCGCTCAACGGGCTGCGGCCGATCGCCGAGATCCAGTTCGCCGACTTCATCCTGCCGGCGGTGAACCAGATCATCAGCGAGGCGGCCAAGTTCCGCTACCGCTCGGCCGGCGACTGGTCCTGCCCGCTCGTGATCCGCGCCCCCTACGGCGGCGGCATCCACGGCGGCTTGTACCACTCGCAGTCGCTGGAGCAGCTCTTCACCCATCAGCCCGGCCTGAAAGTCGTGGCCCCCTGCACGCCGTACGACATGAAGGGCCTGCTGCGCGCCGCCGTGCGCGACCCCGATCCCGTGATTTACTTCGAGCACAAGCGGACGTATCGCCTGATTCGCGGCGAGGTGCCCGACGAGCCCTACGAAATCCCCATCGGCAAGGCCGAGGTGCGGCGCGAGGGCGGCGACCTCACCGTTTTCAGCTACGGTCTGGCGATGCATATGTGCCTCGAAGCCGCCGAAACCCTGGCCAGCGAGGACGGCGTGCAGGCGACGGTCGTCGATCTGCGCACGCTCTCGCCGCTCGATCGGGAGACGATCCTCGAGACGGCGAAGGCGACCGGCAAGATCCTGATCGTGCACGAGGACAATCTCACCGGCGGCCTCGGCGGCGAGATCGCGGCGCTGATCGCGGAGCACGCCTTCGACTACCTCGACGGTCCGATCATGCGCCTCGGCGGCCCGGACGTGCCCGCGGTGCCCTTCAATCACGTACTCGAAGCGTTCTATATGCCCAGCCCCGCGAAGATCGCCGCGGCCATGCGTACGCTGGCCGCCTATTGATCGAATGAGCGAAGGGTTCAACGAGGGGAATGGGGAGCCATACGCTACCTCCCAATCCCGGAACCCCAACCGCTTGAAGGAGCGCCCCGTGGCTGCCGAAGTCCGCATGCCGCAGCTTGGCGAAAGCGTCACGGAGGGCACGGTCGTGCGCTGGCTGAAGCACCCCGGTGACGCCGTGGCGCTCGACGAGTCGCTGGCCGAGATCGAGACAGAGAAGGTAAACGTCGAGATCCCTTCGCCTTTCGCCGGCACGCTTGCGCAATTGCTCGTGCCCGAGGGCGAAACGGTGCAGGTCGGCACCCTGATCGCCACGATCGAGGAGGCGGGCGCGCCGATCGCCGCCGCATCCGCGCCCTCACAAGCCGCCGTTCCGGCCCCGGCAGCTGCCGCTTCCGCCCCGTCGCCGCGCCCCGTTGCGGCGGCGCCCGCGGCAGCCGGCGCCTCCTCGCCGCGCCAGCCGGCGCCGGCCTTCAGCGCCACCGGCCCGCTCGGCCCGGCCAGTACCGCGCACGGCATGTTCTCCACGGGCGAGAGCGCGCCGCCCGCCGGCGCGGAGCCTTCCGGCACGCCCGCGGGCGCACCGCAACCCGCGCCAGACGGGCGTCGCAACGGCCACGGCGATGAGCAAGGCATGGCGGGGCGCTACTCGCCGGCCGTGCTGCGCCTGGCGCGCGAGCACAACGTCGATCTCGGCACGCTGCGCGGCAGCGGTGCCGGCGGCCGCGTCACACGCAAGGACGTGCAGGCGTTTGTTGAGGGAACAGGGAACAGGGAACAGGGAATAGTGGCTGCTTTGCCCGGCAATCTGGGCGAGGAGCGGGCGGTGTTTGCGCCGCCGATGGCGCAGCCGGTAGAGCCGGCGCGCGCCCCGGAGGGACGCGAACCGGCACCGGCGTTTCAGCCCCCCGCTGCCGCGACGCCGGCTCAGCCGGCCGTGCTACCATCACCCGCGGCGGCAGCGGCGCTCGCCCCGGATGAGGAGCTGGAGCCGCTGACACCCACGCGCCGCGCGATCGCCGAGCACATGGCCCGCAGCGTGCGCACATCGCCGCACGCCTGGATGATGGTCGAGGTCGACGTCACGCGGCTCGTCGCCTATCGCGCCGCGCTCAAGGCCGAGTTCGCCGCGCATGAGGGCGTGGACCTGACCTACATGCCCTTCATGATCAAGGCGCTCGTCGCGGCGCTGAAACGGCATCCGCGCCTCAACTCATCCTGGTCGGACGCGGGCGTGATTCTCAAGCGGCGCATCAACATCGGCATTGCCGTCGATACGCCGCAGGGGCTGCTCGTGCCGGTGATCCACGACGCGGACGACCTCAGTATCGCCGGCCTCGCCAAGCGCTCGCAGGACCTGGCGGCGCGGGCGCGCACGCGGCGGCTGCGGCTCGAAGAGGTGCAGGGCGGCACGTTTACCCTAGACAACGTCGGCCCGATCGGCTCGATCATCAGCCAGCCGATCATCAATCAGCCGCAGTGCGCGATCCTCACGATGGAGAGCATCGTCAAACGCCCCGTGGTGATCGATGACGCGATCGCCGTGCGCTCGCTGATGAACTGCTGCATCAGCTTCGACCATCGCATTGTGGACGGCGGCGACATCGGTCCCTTCATGAAGACGCTGAAGGCCACGCTCGAAGCGATGGGACCGGAGACGCCGCTCTACTGAACCTCTCGGCTGTCGCCGCGTCGCTCAGGCTCGGCTGTCCTTTCTTCACGGAGAAAGATTGTCCCAGCTCATCGAACTTCCTCTAGCCCACCCTTCCCACGTGGGGCTGGGGCGCTGCGCAACCGTCGCAGACTGCCCGTGCACACGCGGCTTGCCGCGGCGGCGTCGGACCCGGCGCTGCTACACTGAAAGCAGCAACCCCGCAGGAGCTTGCATGGGAACGGATACCAGCAAAGGCTACCGCGAGCGGGTCGGCATGCCGCGCTGGGCGCGGCCGGCGCTCGGCGCCGTCGGCGCCCTCTGGGTGCTGCGCCGCACGCGCAAGCAGGCGCGCGAGCGTTCGCTCTGGCGCGCCGGCGTTACCCTGGTCGGCAGCACGATGACGCTGCTCACCGCCTTCCGCTTCCTGCGCAGCTTCGGCAAGGTGGCGGTCGAGGTGCGCGGCGCGGATGTTCGCGTCGGGCTTGGCCCCTTCGAGCGGCGCATCCCGGCCGAGAGCGTGCGCGACGTGCGCGTGGTCGGCTACAACCCGCTCGTCTACCTCGGCTGGGGCTACCGGGTGGGACTCGGCGGCCGCCGCGCCTTCAGTCAGCTCGGCGTGCGCCGCGGCGTCGAGATCACCAGCGTGGAGGACGGCAAGCAGCACCGCACCTTCGTCTCCTCCAACGACCCCGAGGCGCTGGCGGGCGCAATCAGCGCCGCCGCCGGTGTGGAGAGCGCCTGATGGAGCTGGGCTTCAGCGCCGAGCAGGAGCAGTTGCGCCGCACCGTGCGCGACTTCGCCCTGCGCGAGCTGCTGCCGCGCTACACGTCGTGGGACCGCAACGGCGCCTTCCCGCGCGACCTGTGGCGGCGCATGGGCGAGCTCGGCCTCACCGGCGCACGCGTACCCGCCGCCTACGACGGACAGGAGATGCCGGCCGTCAGCACGGGCATCGTGGCGGAGGAGGTCGCACGGGGTGACTTCAACCTCTCCTACGGCGTGCTGATGCCGGCGCTCTGCGGCGAGGTGCTGCGCGAGCACGCGGCCGAACGCGTCAAGCGCGAGTGGATGGCGCCGATGGCGCGCGGCGAAGCGGTGGTCGGCCTGGCGCTGACCGAGCCCGGCTCCGGCTCCGACGCTAAGGAGATGCGCTCGACGGCGCGGCGCGACGGCGACGAATGGGTGCTGAACGGCGAGAAGACCGGCGTCTCGCTGATGATGGCGGCCGACGCGCTCGTGCTCTTCGCCAAGACCGACCCCGCCGCCGGCGCCCGCGGCGTCTCCGCCTTTCTCGTGCCGACCGCCTTGCCCGGCGTCTCGCGTACGCCGCTGGTGGACATGGGCAGCCGCGGCATTCAGCGCGGCAGCATCTTCATGGACGAGGTGCGCCTGCCCGCCGATTACCTGCTGGGCGAGCTGAACAAGGGCTTCTACCAGGTGATGCAGGGCTTCGACTTCAGCCGCAGCATCATTGGCCTGATGTGCCTCGGCGCGGCCGCGATCACGCTCGACGAGACGATGGCCTACGTCAAGCAGCGGCAGGCGTTCGGCCGGCCGCTGGCACAGTTCGAAGGTGTCTCCTTCCCGATCGCCGAGCACGCCGCGCACATCGAAGCGGCGAAGTGGCTCTGCTACCGCGGTCTCTGGCTCAAAGACGCCGGCCTGCCGCACACCAAAGAGGCGGCGATGGCGAAGTACCTGGCGCCGAAGACCGCCGTGGACGCCATCCACGAGTGCCTGCTGCTGCACGGCCACTACGGCTACACGCAGGAGCTGCCGATCGAGCAACGGCTGCGCGACGTGATCGGCTTGGAGATCGGCGACGGCACGGCGCAGGTTTCGAAGATCATCATCGCCCGCGAGCTGATGGGCCGCGAATCGCTGCCGTACTGACCGGCGCAGCCGCGTCGCACGATCCGGCAAGAGGCGCTTAGAGGCTTCCCATTCGCGAGGGAGATTCGTTACGCAATGCCCGCAGGGTGCGGCGCCGTTCGGCGGCATGCGATACTCGACTTGCGAAGGGCACTAACTTCTGGCAGCCCGTGAGGAACCAATAGCTATCGTGAGCGCGCGAACGGCAGCAGCTACCCGACTGATCGGCCGCTGGCTGGAGCCAAACCCGCACAAACCTGGAGCGGCGGAGTGGCGTATCAGATTCACCGGCCTGCCGGTTTGGCGGATCGTGGGCCAGCTTGCGGTCGAGGCCTGCGGCGATGACCCGGCGGCTTACCGTGCCATCATCGACGGTGATGTCTCCCGCGAATTGATTGAACGTGTTGCCACGTATTACGATGTCGCGGCCGAGGCGATCGAGGCGGCGCTCGCCTATGCCGGGCGCCATCCTGATGCGGTCATCTCGCGCCTGGTGCTGGACCGCGCGGCGCTGCCAGGCTAATGCGTGGCAGCATTCCTGATCGATGAACACGTCACGCCTCGCCTGCGCGAGCCGCTCTCCCAGCGCGGCCATTCGGCGTTCCACGTGCGAGCGCTCGGATTGGCGGGTGTGCGCGACGCCTCAATCCTGCTCATCGCCGCCGGGCGCGGCCTGATCCTGGTCACCGAGAACCACCAGGACTTCCTCACCCTGCATGAGGCATGGCAGGCGTGGACCCGCGCCTGGCGGCTTTCGCCGGCGCCGGTTCACTCGGGGATTCTGACGATCCCGCAGCTCCCGGTTGCGCGGCTCGATGAAACGGCGGCGGCTATCGCGCAGCTTGTCGGCTCAGGCAGACCATTTGCAAACGCACTGCACCGCTGGAGTATCAGCCGCGGCTGGCAGCTTCACCCGGTCTAGGGCGTGTCTGGTGAATCACTTGGGGAGCCACAGCAGTAATGCGGCAATCACCACCATGGCGCGGTAGTTCCAGCCTCGCTTGTCGTAGCGGGTGGCCAGGGCGCGGAACTGCTTCAGCCGGTTGTGGCAGCACTC
>DATGEL010000136.1 GCA_035310145.1 Dehalococcoidia bacterium | reverse complement strand
GGATGTGCAGACCAGCGAGAACCGAGATGGGACCAGTTCAGCCGATAGGATTGCGTGGCATCAGGCAACATCCACCGGCATGTACCATCGCTAACGTACCTTCCTTACGGGCTCTACTGTCCCCCCTTTTTCAACAGCCTCCTGATCGTCTACACCACGCTGCGCGGCAACACCGGCAAGATGGTCGAGCCCGTGGCCGAGGGCATCCGCGCGGAGGGCGTGGAGGCACGGATCGTGCCGGCCGACCAGGCGACGATGGCCGATCTGCGCCAGGCGGACGGCATCATCGTCGGCTCGCCCACGCGCTTCGGCGCGGTGGACTGGCAGATCAAACGCCTGTTCGACGTGGTCTCGGTCGAGGGCTATCCCGGCCCGCTGGAGGGCAAGGTCGGCGGCGCCTTCACCGCGGGCAGCCGTGCGGGCAGCGGCGCCGAGCTGGTGCTGCTCAACGCGCTGCACATCCTGCTCAACCACGGTCTGATCGTGCAGGGCGAGCCGTTCGGCGCCCACTACGGTCCCGTGGCCCTGGGCGAGCCAACGGAGCAGGTGCTGGAAAGCTGCCGCAAGTGGGGCGGCCGCTGGGCGCGGCTGGTCAAGCGGCTCAACGGCGGGCTTCCAGCCCCCGGTTCATCGCTTGTCCCCCGATAACAGGGCAGGTGAGACCACGGTACGTAGCACTTGAGCCTGAAGGCGGGGCTGTACAGACCCGGCAGGCGCCCACCACGCCCTTCGCGCCTGCAGGCGCGACTCGCAGCGCTCGCTATCCCGGCGCCCTTCGGAACTTCCTCCGCCGGATCGCCCCTCTCCCTCTCCCAGGATTGGGAGAGGGAGAGGGGTCAGGGGGTGAGGGTGAGGGCCGAACGCTCCGCTCAGAACAACACGTACGAGAGCTGCTTCCGGTACGTCTGCGTCAGCGGGCTCTCTTCGCCGAGGATGTTGAACAGGTCGAGCATCGCCCGGCGCGCCGCGTCGTCGTTCAGGGTACGGTCACGCCGCACGGATTCGAGCAGATGCTCCAGCGCCGGCTCATAGCGGCCCTGCGCCGCCAGCGCCGTCCCCAGCTCGCACTGCGCCGCCGCATCGCCTGGGTTCTCTGCAACGCGGCGTTCGAGCTCGGCGAGGTCGGCGCCGCCGCCCGCCGTGCGCAGGCCGATCTCGGCGCGGAGCTGGTTGGCGCGCGGATCGGCGGGCAGGGCAGAGAGCAGCCGCAGCGCCTCGGCCTCACCCACCTCGCCGCGGCCGGCCAGCACGCGGGCAAGACCGATCGTCGCACCGGCGTGGCCGGCCGTGTGCGCCAACGCCTCGCGATAGGCGTCTTCGGCCGCGTTCTGGTGGCCGGCCGCGGCCAGCTCGTCGCCGCGCGCCGCCAGCGCATCGGCCTCGTTGGGCAGGAAGCGCTGCAACCAGTCCAGCACGCGCGACTCGGGCAGCGCTCCGACGAACTCCTCGACCACGCGGCCATCTTTGAACGCCTTCACCGCGGGGATGCCCTGAATCTGGAAGGCCTGGGCGATGCGCGGGTTTTCGTCCGTGTTCAGCTTCGCCAGTTCGAAGGCGCCGGCGTGCTGCTCCGCCAGCCGCTCCAAAACCGGCCCGAGCATGCGGCAGGGCCCGCACCACTCCGCCCAGAAATCCACCACCACCGGCACCGAGCGGGAGCGCTCGATCACGTCGCTCTGGAACGAGCGCTCGTCCACGTCGAAGACATATGCCGAATGCGTTGTCATGCGTGTTTATCCTTCTGACGGCCGAGGGTCGGATGCTTCCACCTCGCCGCCGGAGTCTCATTTCGCGGGTACTACCCGCGCGGCGCGGCTTCCGTCCTCAGCGTACGATACGGCGCCACGAACGCGCACTTGTCATCATGCGCATCGGCGGCGGAGGGCTGGCGTGTTTCCAGCCTGCCGGCGTGGCAGGCGCATGTGCCCAACACGACCTGGCAGCAGGAAAGCTGCTTGTACGTTCTGTCACAAACAACGGGGGCTATTTCGTCTTGTCCCTGAGCAACGCCGCCTGCATGGCATCGGGAAGCGCCCACGGCGTGGCACGGCAAACAACCGGCTATACTGAGGCGCAACTCACACGCTACGCGCCATGCGTCGCCAGCGAGGAGCCGAGAATGACGATCGCTTCGGAGAATGACCTTCTCGCCGCGGCGCGTGGCCTTGCGCCGCTGATCGCGCAGTATCACGACGAGATCGAGCGCGAGCGGCGGCTGCCGTTGCCGATCGTGGCCGCGTTGCAGGACGCCGGCGTCTTCCGTATGACCATGCCGCGCTCGCTGGGCGGGCTGGAAGCTGAGCCGCGCCTGCAGTTCGAGGTGCTGGAGGCGCTCTCGCAACTCGACGCCTCCGTCGGCTGGTGCGGCTACATCGGCGGCGGGGCCGGCTGGTTTTCCGCCTACCTGGACGAGGCGACGGCGCGGCAGATGTATCCGCACCCCGACGTGATAGGCGGCGGCGCGGTACGGCCCGCGGGGCGTGCCCGGGTAGTGCCGGGCGGCTATCGGGTCTCCGGACGCTGGCCGTTCGGCAGCGGCGCCCATCACTGCGATTGGTTGGTCGGCGGCTGCTTCGTTTTTGACGGTGAGGAGCGGCGCCTTGATGACGCGGGCCGGCCAGACGTGTGCATGGTGCTCATGCCGGCCGCCGATTGCGAAATCATCGACACCTGGGTCACGACTGGGCTGCGCGGCAGCGGCAGCGTGGACTACGCCGCCAACGATCGGTACGTCCCGGCCGAGCGCAGCTTCAGCCTCGCAACGTCCCCGATTCAGCAGAATGGTCCCCTCTATCGACTCCGCACCATGTTCCTGCTCAACCACGCCGCCGTGGCGCTCGGCAGCGGCCGCGCCGCGATCGACGCCCTGCTGGCGCTGGCCACGGACAAGAGACGTGTGACCGGCACGCCCCTGCGCGAGGAGGCCTACGCCCAGGCGGCGGTGGCGCGGGCCGAGGCGCTGGTCGGCGCGGCGCGGTCCTACGTGCTGACCGTGCTGGACGAGATCTGGCACACGCTGCTTACCGGCGAGGAGGCGAGCGAGCAGCAGCGCGCCCGCTTCCGCCTGGCGATCGTCAACTCCCACACGGCGGCGGTAGAGGCCGTGGACCTGATGTACCACACCGGCGGCGGCTCGGCGCTGTACGCCACGAGTCCGCTCGACCGGCTCTTCCGCGACATCCACACGATCAACCAGCACGTCATCGTGGCGCCGAAGACGTACGAGCAGAGCGGCCGCGTGCTGCTCGGCCTCGATCCGGGCGTGCCGTTCTTCTGAGCCGCGTCAGTGCGCCGCGACGAAGCGGTTGCGGATGCTACCGATCTTCTCGATCTGCACCTCGTACTCGTCGCCGTCCTGCAGATATTGCGGCGGTGTGCGCCCCTGGCCGACGCCGGCCGGCGTGCCGGTGAGCACGAGGTCGCCCGGCTCCATCGTCATGATCGTGGTCAGGTACTCCACCAGCGCCGGCACGTGGAAGATGAAGTCGCCCGTGCGGCTGTCCTGCATGAGCTTGCCGTTGAGCAGGCCGCGAATCGCCAGGTCGGGCGCGGCGCCGCCCACTTCATCGCAGGTAACCACCGCCGGCCCCAGCGGCGCGGCCTTGTCCCAGGCCTTGCCCGCGCCCCACTGCGAGGTGTGGAACTGGAAGTCACGCATCGAGACGTCGTTGGCGCAGGTGAAGCCGAAGACGACCGAAGCGGCGTCGGCCGCGGCGACGTTGCGGCAGCGCTTGCCGAAGACGAAGGCCAGCTCCGCCTCCCAATCCACCTTGCTGGAGGCCTTCGGCAGCGGCACGGGCTCGAACGGCCCGGCGATGGCGTTGTCCCACTTGGGGAAGAGCACGGGCTTCGGCGGCAGCGGCTGCTTACTCTCCTCGGCGTGCAGGCGGTAGTTGAGGCCGATGCAGATGATCTTGTGCGGCCGCTGCAGCGGGCTGAGCAGCTGCGTCTCGTCCGCGCTCACCGACTCGCCCGCGGCGATGCGGCGCAGATCGCCCTCGGCGGCTTCGAGCAGCTCCGGCAGATCGGCGAACGATTGGCGGTTCACCGTGGCGACGTGGTCCCGTGCGCCGCGCACGACCACCGTGGGGCTGCCGTTGAGCGCAATGCGCGCCAGCTTCATCGTCGTGTCCTCTCGCTGCAGATTCGTCCCGCATGGTGCGCGGCGGCCGGGCGGCCGGGCGGCGACGCAAGGCGGCCCGCCCTATCCGCCCAGCAGCGGCAGGGAGACCGACTGGCCGCTGGCGGCGCTGCGGGCCACCGCCTCGCTGAATTCCATATAGCGCACGCCGTCCTCGAAGCTGGTGAGCCGCACCGGCTGCTCGCCGCGCACCGCGGCAACGAAGTCTTCCTCCACGCGCCAGGTGCCCTGCTGCTCCGCCGGCACTTCGATCGGCGTCAGCTCCTTGTCGCCGCGCCGGCCGCCGAACAGCGTGCGCGTCGCCTGATCGTAGCGCAGCGTGCCCTCCGTGCCCCAGATCCAGGCCTCGGTCGGCCGCATCAGGCCGGTGACGGCGCTGAACTGGAAGTGGGCGATGCCGCCGCAGGCCATGTCCGCGATGATCTCGACGTGGTCGGGAATCGTGACGGGGCGGCGCTGGCCGGTCTCCTGGTCGATGCGCTCCTTCACCACCACGCTGGCGCGGGCCATCACCCGCGTCGCCTCGCCCACCCAGCGCATCACCGACTCGTACCAGATGCCCATGAACAGCGTGTTGCAGCCGCTGAGGTCGCGGTTGTGCCGCCACTGCAGCGGCCCGCCGAAGTCCGCGAAGCCGCCGCCCGCGTGCACGTTCAGCCCGACGATTTGGCCGAGATAGCCCTCGTTTACGCGCTGGATGATCGCGGCGTCGATGTTGAACGTGAACGGCGAGGGCACGACCATGCAGGTCAGCTCAGGGTGCTCGCGCGCCGCGGCGAGCATCGTCTGCGCCTGCGCCGCGTTCATCGCCATGCGCGCCTCGGTCAGCACGTGCTTACCCGCGGCCAGCGCCGCCAGTGTCACCGGACAGTGCAGGTACGGCCAGGTGCCGATCATGATCGCGTTGGTGTCCGGCGCCGCGACCAGCTCGCGCCAGTTGTCATAGACGGTGGGGAGCTTGAACTGCTCCGCCACGCGCTCGCCCGAGGCGCGGCTGCGGTTCGCCACGCTCAGGACCTCGACGCCGTCGATCGCTTGCAGCCTGGGAATGTGCAGCTTGCGCGTGTTGTCGCCCGCGCCCACCACGCCGACGCGCAGCTCCCGAGTCGCCATCGCCCCTCACCTCGCGGCAAAATGCCCGGACCAGTATAGGGAATAGGGAATAGGGAGTAAGGAATAGAAGGGCGAAGGCTCCCTTGCTTCAAGCGACCAACACCGCAGCTTCCCCCTCTCTATCGAAGATCGCGCTCCGCGCGATGGAAAGCCCTGGAGAGGGGGCCGGGGGGTGAGGCCGCGCATGCCTGACGTAACGGCAGGCCCGAAAGGTCCGCGGCAGGCGGCATACTGGTGGGGTGGGAGCGTGCGGCTGGTCAAAGAAGAACAGATGTGCTATTCTGAAGGAGAAACCGCGGAGGCCGCTCACGACTATGGCGACAGCAGACCTCAGCCAGACGCCTGCCTTCCAGGCTGGTTACAGCAGCGGCGCAGAGGACGCACGGCAACACCGCCGCCGCAATCACCTGCTCGACGATCTCCCCGGCCTCAACGCCTTCGCCGGCGATTCCGCCCTGCTGGCTTGCCGTGAACGGCAGCCGCGTCTGCGCGGCGACGAAGTTGACCAGTACGTTGCGGGCTACATCGCCGCCTATCAGCAGACGGCGGGCCGGCCGGCAGCCGGCGAGCCGTGCCCGGCGTCCGGCGCATCAGGGCCGATCGCGGTCGCCCGCGGCCGGCTGCAGCCCATGGCGTTACGCCGTGCGCATCGGGCCAGCCGCAAGTCGTCGCGAGCGCGACGCTAGGCGCCGGCAGGCCACGCCGCGACGGGCGCGCCCCGCCATCCACCCGTCACACCGTCTGATATTATGTTGCAGGCAGGCGGCGAGGTTGGGCGGTGGCGCCGCGGGCGCTCACCAGCGCTGTACGCCCGCGGCGGTGGATCTGGGGCACACAGCTCTATCGGCTATGGAAACAATCTCGCACCAGCGCGCGAAAATTCTGCCGTTGCAGGTGTGCGTAACTGTCGTGTGTGTGCTATGATGTGATCGGTACGTCTTCCAGCCAGAGGCTCTGCGAAGGGGCAGCCAGCTCCTCGCCGCATGCTCGATGACCGGACCGGTACCACACCATATTGGAGGGTCATCGAGTGACCACCTTCGCAGACAAGTCCCTAACCTGTGTCGAGTGCGGCAGCGAGTTCGTCTTTACGGCGGGTGAGCAGGAGTTCCACGCTCAGAAAGGCTTCACGAACGAGCCGCGTCGCTGCCCGTCGTGCCGTTCGGCCCGGCGCGCCAGCCGCGACGGCTATTCGGGCGGCAGCTACGGCTCGGGCGGCGGCTACAGCTCCGGTCCGCGTGAGTTCTTCACGGCGACCTGCGCGAGCTGCGGCCAGGAGGCGCGCGTGCCGTTCCAGCCGCGCGGCGACAAGCCCGTCTACTGCTCCGACTGCTTCCGCAACGTGCAGGGCGGCGGCGGTTCGTACGGTGGCGGCGGCGGCCGGCGCAACGACCGCTGGTAAGCCAGCTCCCATACACCAACAACTGAATAGCCGCGATGCGGGCCGGCAGTGTTGCCGGCCTCTTCGTTTGCCCGCGCGAGACACCGCCGCGCCCGGCTCAGGGCCGGGCAGGTGTCGGGATCGGCCGGTGCTCGTCCGGGGCGGGTAGCGCTGGGAATGCAGGTCCAGCCACCGGCGTGGCCGACTCCACCACCACGCGTGCCCGCGAAGCGCCGTGACCGCCGGCATCCCGCACGATCGCCACGCCCGCGACGGCGATCGTCACCAACCACATCAGCGCCGCCGCGACGTTCGTAGCCCAACCGTTGCGCCATTGCGATGCGGGTATGCGCAGCGGCACCGGCTCCGAGCGCTCTGCCGGCGCCGTTGCCGGTTCGGCCGTTTGCCGGCGAGGAGCGGGCGGCGACAGCGTGGCCGGAGGTGGATTCGCTCGCTGGGGCGTGCCGGACGGCGCCGCGCTTGCCCGCGGCTGATCGGGTATGGTTGCCACGGGTTCATCGGGAAGTACCTGGACCGCGTCTGCCGGGAGCGCGGGGGCGGATTCGGTGGCCGGGCACGGCGGCCGCGCGAGCGCGCCCGCGGTCGCGCCGAGCGGCCAGCTCCCGTCGAACAGGGCCAGAAAGGCGCTGGCCGTGGGCGGCCGCGCCGCGGGATCGTCGGCGAGCGCCATCAGCATCGCGGCCAGCGCGGCAGCCGGCGGCGGAGAGGGCTGCGCCTGCAACGCGCTGCGCAGGCTCGCATCGTCGCGTGGTGGCGCGTCGCCCGTGAGCAGCGTGCAGGCGAGCGCGCCGAGCGCACGGATGTCGTCCTCAGTGCTGGCGGCTTCACCGGGGCAGGGCGGCGCAATGTGCTGAACGCCCAGCAGCACACGGCCGGACGGCTCCAGCAGCGCGTCGCGCGCCAGCCAGCGGCAGCGCAGCCCCTCGTCGTGCAGGGCATCGAGCGCGGCGCACAGGGGCTGCAGCAGAGCGATCACCTCCGCCAGCGGCAGGCCGCCTGCCGTCGTCGCCAGGCGGGCCAGCGATTCGCCTGTCGCGCGTTCTACGCGATAGCTCGGCGGATCGCTCCGCTCATCGATGGCGGATACGGCGGCGATGTGCGGGTGCTGAAGCCGCTTCAGGCTGCGCGCGGTCTGCAGAAACCGGCGCCGCGCCTCGGCATCGCCGGCCAGTGCCGGCGCGAGCCGGCGCTCCTCAAACCCGACGATGGTCATGATCGCGTCCCGCCGCGCCGGCCGGGCGGCGAGCCACTCCCCGCGTGAGTGCCAGGCATGCGGGTGGCCGGCAACACGACCGGACTCGCCCGTTGCAAGCCGGTTACGAGGGCCAGCCTAGCGTACTTCAAGGAACACGTCACGGGGGCCAGGTATCTGGAATCTTGCAATCTGCCGATTACCGCCGCATCGAGGCGGCTCACGGCTCAAACGGCGCCGCCGAGGGCGATGCTGCCCAGCTCGAGCATGAGGAAGGCGAGCCCGAAGGCCGCCGGCACGAGCAACGCCACCAGCGCCAGCCGGCGAGAAGGCTGCGTGAGTCCGTGGATCTGGCGCATCCCGCGCGTCCTTTCACATCTCGTCACATCTCGCATCCGTCTGGAGCCGCGCCGCGCGCGGGAATCCGTATTCAGGGCCGCGCGGGCGGCCCGTCGCGGCAACCTGAATCGGGAGCGGGCCGCGAGCCGGTTCCGAAGCCAAAGCGAGATGGGTATCGAGTTGTGTATCGAATGCTGGCCCGCTCAGTAGAGGGCGCGGCGCGGCACAGACGTGGCAGGCGCCGCGCCGCCGAGCAGCTCGGGCCGGCAGAGGGGCAGCGCTGGCCCTTCAGCCTGATCGGCAGCGTGGCGCCGCCGGTGCAGGACAGCGGGTTCGAGGCGCCAATCGGCGTCGTGATCCGCGGGCGGCTGCCATGCGTCGCGCCGGCAGACGGCGGCGCGATGCTGATCTTCGCCGACTGCTGCGCAAGCTGCTGCCAGCCCAGCACGCTGCCCACGCCGAGCACCATTCCAGCCAGGGCCGCGGCAACGACCGGCCGCCACCATGGCCGCTCGCCGCGCCGCCGCGGCAGCGGCACGGTGTGTTCCAGCTCGAGTGGCTCGCGCTCGCCATGCTCCATTCAGGCCCCTCCCGCCCACGTCAGGGTCGGCACGCACCGGACCGGCTCCGTTCACTTCCGGTCAGCATAGGAAGCACGAGTATGGCCGCACCGTAACGGAAGCGACCGCACGGTGGTGAGGTTGCGCACAGCGACGCGGCGCCTGGTCGCCGTGCATAGGAAGGCCCCGCTCCGGTAGCCGGAGCGGGGCCGGGAGCACTGAGCGGCGAGCGCCTACGCCCGCTTCGGCCCGTTGACCTTGTAGTCGCCCAGGTGGTCCTTGTCGAAGCCGACCCGCACCCGGCCCGCCGAGGCGCTGCGGATGCAGTCGGTGGCGAGCCAGTAATCCGGCTGCGCCGAGGCATCAACTTTGAAGAAGCGGTCGCGCACCTCCTTGACCTTGCCGATCTGGTCGCCATCCATGGTGAAGATCGGCGTCCCCGGCGTTAGCCCGCCATACATGGTGTTTTCCAGCGTCATGGCTGTCTCCTCCGATCGTCTCGCCCGGCACAGACGTGTACGAGCCAGAGCCGGCTCGGTTCCGCTACGCCCGACCGTCACAGCGTAGTGCGCATGCGGAGCGCTTCCATCACACAGAGGGGCTAGCGGTGTGCTGCCCGGTGGGCGCAGGGCGGCTGATCCGATCGGGTGAGTTCCACCCGTCGCCGCTCGCCACCGATCGCGACCAGGCACTCCGGCAAGGCCGCGAGGTGACTCCGCATGCGGCGCGGGGCGGCCTTCGCCATGCCGCGTGACGTGCGCCGCCGGGGTTTCGCTCAAAATTCCAGCTTGAGCAGCTTCTTCGCGTTCTCCAGCAGGATCTTGGGGCGAACCGCGTCGGGGAAGGGCGCGGCCTCGAAATCGCGCAGCCAGCGGTCGGGCGTGATCGCGGGGAAGTCGCTGCCGTAGAGCGTGCGATCCTGCAGCAGCGTGCTGCAGTACTGCACCAGGTTCTGGCTGAAGTACTTGGGCGACCAGCCGGAGAGATCGATGTAGACGTTTGTCTTCAGATTCGCGATCGAAAGCTGCTCATCCACCCAGGGAAACGAGGGATGGGCCATGATCACGGTCAGGCCGGGGAAATCGGCGGCCAGATCGTCGAAGTAGGGATAGGGGCGAGAGTAGCGGTTCTTGTAACCACCCTGGCCCGGCGTGCCGGCGCCGACGCCCGTCTGGCCGGTGTGAAACAGCGCCGGCACGCCGAGGGCCGCGATCGTCTCCCACAGGGGGTAGAACTTCGGATCGTTCGCCTCGAAGCGCTGCGTCGTGGGGTGGAACTTGAAGCCGCGCAGGCCCAGCTCCTCGATGCAGCGCCGCGCCTCGCGCACGGCCAGGGCGCCGGTGTGCGGGTCTACGCTGCCGAAGCCGATGAACTGCTCCGGATGCTTGCGCTGCAACTCGGCCATCCAGTCGTTGGAGCGGCCGCTGTCGTTGCCCGACTGGCTGCGCTCATCGATCCAGAGGATGCAGGCGATCAGATCGCGGTCTTTGTAGTACTGGTAAAACTCCTCCGGGTCGGTCGGCGTCTTCTCGCCGCGGAAGTACTGCGCCATCTGCTGTTCGCGGGCGATCGCCGCGCTGCTGCCCGGCCGCGCCGGCGCGTGAACATGGATGTCGATCGCTTTGGGCATGGTCTGCTCCGCGCATACGGTTCGACAGCGGCGGGGCCGGCAGTCAGCCGCAGTATAGCGCGGCGCTCGGTTGGCCAGCCGCTCTCCCCGGGCGGGCGGCAACCGCAGTCTACCTCCTGGCGCCGTGCCTCCTACCCCCTTCGTGCCGCGGGTGTGCGTCCATGGCGTTATGGCCCACCGCACCGCGCAAGGCGATGGTAGACGTGGAAAGGCGGCCGTGGGTGCGGAGAACGCGGTCCCAGCCGCCGCGGGAGGATGCGATGATCGACCGTGAACGGGACGAGAACGTCGCCGTTACCGAACGGCGCGTCATCTGGGCGCCGTGGAGTCCGGCGCAGCTGGTGGCGCTGGCGTTCGGCGTCTTCTTCGTGGTGATCGGCGCCGTGGCAATGGCGCGCGGCGGGTTGGACGCCAACACCTTCGATTCGAAGATCGTCAACGTGCTTGGCTTCGACCACACGGCGCTGCTCGGCGTGATCGAGCTGGTCTTCGGGCTGCTGCTGTTGCTGGCCGGCGCGCTGCCCGGCGCCGGCCGGGGCACGATGGCGTTCCTCGGCGTTGCGGCGCTCGGCTTCGGCATTGTGGTGCTGGCCACGGCCGATCAGTTGCGCAGCACGCTCGGCGTCACCACGGCGAACGGCTGGCTATACGTGATCACCGGCATCGTCAACCTGGTGGTGGCCATGGTGGCGCCCGTGATCTTCACGCGCCAGCGCCACGTCGCCGGCTACCGCGACGACGTGCTGCACCGCGTCTAGCAGAGTCCATCACCACTCATTGCCCGGGCGGCGATGTTTTGCTCGCCTCGACCGCTCCCTCGCCTCGTGCGCAAACGGAACGAACGAGGCGAGCAGCGCGCCCGCACCGCCGCAGCCCACGGTCTCCGCCCTCCGCTGTGCGCCCTATAATGCAACTGTCCGGCACATGGGCGCGTCCGGCGGGGGAGGGGCGGTATGCGGGGGTTGTGGTGGAGCGCGGTCTTAATCGGCGCCCTGGTGGGCGGCATCACCGGGGCGGCGTTGATGTTTGGGCTGACGCAGGCATTCGGCGGCAGCGGCGGCGGTGGGCACGCCGCCGGCACGGGCCGCGGCGTGCTGACGGGTGCGGATCTCAGCGCGCGCAATGGCCTGGACGCCGCGGCCATCTACGACGGCGTGCGGCCCTCGGTCGTCGTGGTCGATACAACGACGGTGACGCGACGCCGGCGCGATCAGGGCGAGGGCAGCGGTATCGTGCTGGATACGAACGGTCATATCCTCACCAACAACCATGTCGTCGATGGCGCCACGCGCGTGCAGGTGACCCTCGCCGACGGCAAGAGCTACACGGCGAGCGTGCTGGCGACCGATCCCAACAACGACCTGGCGGTGATCGGCATCACCGCGCCGTCGGGCTCGCTGCACCCGGCGAAACTGGGCGACCCGGCCGCCCTGCGCGTTGGCGATCCGGTGCTCACGATCGGCAATCCACTCGGCTACGAAGCCACGCTCACCGAAGGGGTGATCAGCGGTGTGGACCGTACCTTCGACGATGGCAACGGCGACACGATGCAGCACCTGCTGCAATCCGATGCGGCGATCAACCCCGGCAACTCGGGCGGGCCGCTGATCAACGGGCGCGGCGAGGTGGTCGGCGTCAACACGCTGCTGGACAATACGGATGGCACGTCGGAGTTCTCCGGCATCGGCTTCGCGGTGCCGATCGACGCGGCGAAGGGCGTCATCGCCCAGGCGGGCCAGGCAAGGGGTCAATGATCTATATCTCGGGAATGGAGGGCGGCTCCGGCGCGGGCGAGGCGGCGAGCCGCAAGGCGGGCTGGCTGCGCGGCGGCCGGCGCAGTGCGGCGCAGAGCGCCGCCGCGCAGCTCCTCGACACACTCAACACGGCGATCGCGAACCGGGCACGCGCCTACGGGACGCAAACGTCCGCCCCGGCGCCGCCCGCGCCACGACGCGGCAGCGCCCGTTCATTCCCTGACCCGGCGCCGGAGGACCGGCCACGCCGCCCCGAATTCACCCCGGACGGCCGGCCGCTGCCGCCCGACGGTTCGACGCCACCGCCACGCGGCGCTGTAACTGCCGGCGCCGGCGCCCCTGCGGACACGCCGGCAGAATTTGGCGCCGACGGACGACCCTTGCCGCCGGACGGCTCCGCGCCGCCGGCGCGGCCGCGGCCGGAGACAGGCAGCATACCCGCGGGCGAAGCGGCCCCACCATCCGGCGCCCGCATGGCGCCGGGATCCGCAAGTACCACGGGCCGAACACCGCCGGCGCCGCGCATACGCGGTGCACCACTGCCGCCGGGTACGGCGCCGGCGGCGCCGGTCGGGCATACCTTCGCGTCGCGGCCCGTGCCCGCGCCGCCGGGCGAGTTCCTCTTCGACGTGCGTTGCTCCTGCGGCGCGGGCATGCTGGCGCCGGTCAAGCTCGACGATCTGCGCCGCGCGGCCGCGCGCGGCCTCTCGCCGGCCGCCGCGATCGCCATCGCCACGCAGGACGCGCTCGATGCGATGCACTGCGGGCGCTAACCGGTGAACGCAAAGCGGGCGATCGATCGGCACAGGCTGCTCGGGATAGCGCCGCGAGCCGGTGCTGAATCCATACCTGCGGGTCCAGAGGCATGGCTGCCGCGAAGGCGCGGGCGACGATCAACGGGGCGGCGGCAGCCTGTCGTGCTGCGCTAGGCGGTACAAATCACATCCGGCGGCTGATACTCGAAAGTGCCCCCGCCGCCGCGCTTGGCGACGTACATGGCCACGTCGGCGCAGTGGATCAGCGCCTCCGGTTCGCCGGCATGCCGCGGGAAGAGCGCGACGCCGATGCTGGCGCCCACCGGCACGAGCCGCCCGTCCACCAGGAACGGCGTGCGGAAGGCGCTCACGATCTTGCCGGCCGCTACCGCGGCGCCGCGTGTGTCGGTGCCCGGCAGCACCACGGCGAACTCATCGCCCCCGAGGCGCGCGACCGTATCCGTCTGGCGCAGGGCGCCGAGCAGCCGGCCACCAATCTGTCGCAGGAGCCGGTCACCGGCACGATGTCCGAGCGCATCGTTCACGGTCTTGAAGCGGTCGAGGTCGAGGAAGAGCAGCGCCAGCGACTCGTGGTCGCGCACCGCTGCGGCGATGCCTTGCTGCAGGCGGTCATAGAAGAGGGCGCGGTTGGGCAGGCCCGTCAGCGCATCGTGCAGCGCCTGGTAGCGCAACTGCGCCTCGGTTCGCTTCCGCTCGCCTACGTCGCGAGCGATACCGTGCACGGCCGCGGGCCGGCCATGGTTGCTGATCAGCCGGGCGCTGACCTCGAGCTGCAGGCAGTGGCCATCTCGCGCCAGGAAGGCGATCTCGTAGGTCGCGGCGCCGTCTCCGGCCAGCAGGCGTTGCGTTTGCTCCAGCGCCTGGCCAGCGCCGAGCGGGCCGCCGATCTCCTCCATCACCAGGCGCAGCACCTCGTCGAGCGTGTAGCCCAGGGTGCGCAGGCCGGTGTCGTTCATGCTGAGGAAGCGACCGCTCAGATCGTGGGTAAACATCATGTCGGTCGCATTCGTGAACAGCTCGCGGTATCGCCGCTCGCTGGCGGCGAGCGCTGCTTCCGCGCGGCGGCGCTCTGTGACATCACGCACGATCACGGAGGCGGCGCTGACGCAGCCCGCGTCAGCGCCGATGGGAGAGACGGTCACGGAGAGTCGCCGCCGCTGACCGTGCTGATCGCGCAGGTCGGCCTCGTTATTCACCGCAGCACCGCCCGCCGCGCTGCGCCGCAGCATCCCTTCGATCGCGGCGGCGTGGCCGGCCGGCAGCACCGTGCGCAGCGGCCGGTCGAGCGCGCCGGCGCTGCTCACGCCATAGAGCCGTGCCGCCGCTTCGTTCCAGGCAAACACGGTACCGTCGAGACTGCAGCCGATCATCGCGTCGTCGGCGCTTGCCACGATCGCCGCAAGCGGCCGCAGATCGGCCGCCGACTGCCACAGCGATGTGACGTCGGCGATGCTGCACACTGTGCCAAGCACCCGACCGGCGCGGCCAAGCACGGGCACACAATCCACCTGCAGCCAGCGCTGGACGCCGTCGCGCCGCAGGAGGCCGAGTGTCGCGCCTCGAACGGCGCGGCCGCTGCGCAGCGTCAGCGCTAGCGGCCAGTCACGCGGGCGCAGCCGTGCACCGCCGTGGGAGATCAATCGCAGGGTACGGGCGGGGTGCGCCGCGGTTGCAAGCTCGGCAAAGCTGACGCCGAGCAACGCCTCGGCGGCGGCGTTCAGCACCAGTGGACGGCCCATCGCATCGGTGATCGCGACGGCGCAGGGCAAGGCGCCGCAGAGGGCCTGCACCTCGGCCGCGCCTAGCGCTGCGCCGCCGATCAAATCTACTGCCCGCGTGGCAAGATCCGCGGGGCTGTCTGCGGGGCTGTCTGACGAGGTATGGTCCGTCTGGCCGGACGTGGGCTGGATCGCGTCTGTGCCGGCGTCCGGCTCAACCGAATGCATCATCGTGCTTCGCCGTCGCTCGCGACTCCCCGTTTCGACCCGGCCTGCTTGCCGGCTCAACAGGTCTGTTCAGATGCTTCCTGCGCGGCGATAACCCGTCCGCCAGGAGAAGCTCGTCCGCGTCTTCGCTCGCCGGCCGCACGGTACCACACTACGGTGGGCTAGCGTCTCCCCCAGATCGGCTACTGCCCGGCCACCGTTTGCCGCTCGCCCCGTAGGGCCGCTGTCTTGTCCGGGCAGCTTGCCGAGCATGGCTCGCGGACCGGCGAAGCGAAACACTCGGCCGGTACGGAGAGCGTCGCGTCCCAGTGTACGGTGTCGGCGCGGCGCGATCGCGGCCGACCGGCCGTGGAGCATTGCGAGCGTGCATCGCCGCCCTGGTTCGTCCCAAACCGTCACTATGTGGACACTATTCTGTTGTAACTTTGTTAGAGTAGCGCCGTTTTCCTCTGCGAGATCGGCGGCCGGCCGTCCCGACTTCGCCGTAGGAGGACACAACTCCATGCCCACAACCGCAAGTGGCGCCAACCACCCGGCAACGTCATCCCCGCGCCGCAGGCCCCGCAGCCTCGGCCTCTACCTGGCGCTCGGCGCCGGCAGCCTCGCCCTGGTGCTTGCCTCGCTCGCCTTCAGCCAGACGCCCAGTCGCGCCGACGACGGTGGCGACGGATCCGGCTGCGCGACGGCGACCGCAACCACGAACGAGTCCGCCACGGCAACGGACACCCCGGCAGCGACCACCGACATGGCGTATCTTCACCACCAGGACGACGGCGGCGACGACAGCACCCCCTGCGCCACCGCCTCCAGCACCGACGCTCCCGACGGCTCGGCGACCGCCACGGGCACGGCCTCAACGACGGCGGATGACGGCGGAGACAGCGGCCCCGGCAACTCCGGCGCGGCGCACAACTGCCCGCACGGCCCCGACGGCGTCCACGGTCAATGTGTGAGCGCGGCGGCTCAGGGCGGAGCCGACGGCGGCGCAACGGCCACCGACACAGCCGCTCCAACCACGACTGCGACCGCGACGGCAACGGCCGGCGCCTCGACGACCTCAAGCGACGGCCACGGCAACGGGCACGGGCACGGGCACGGACACTAACGGGCGCGGGCGGGCGGCGGGCGAACCGGTTCGCCCGCCGCCCGCCCGCGCCCACCCCGCCCTCACTCGCCGGCACGCACACTCTGCTACGCCGGACCCGGCGCATCGGGCGTCTCGCTAGAACTTCACACCCCGCGTCGCGCTCCCGGTGCTGTGGCGCGGGCGCCCGCCTCCGTATACTGACCGTGCCGAGCACGGCGGCGTGGAGGTGAGGCGATGGCCATGCGCAGTCCTGTGCCGCTGGCCGCCCTGCCCGTGCCGGCGCTCTTCCTCTCGCAACTGCTCGGCGGCGAAGTGCGCGATCGCGCCGGCGACAAGATCGCGATGCTGCGCGACCTGGTCGTGCGCCTCGACCCCGATGAGCCCTACGACCGCGTGATCGGCATCGTCGCCGGCATTCGCCGCCGCCCGTCCTATATCCCCTGGGACCACGTGGGCGAGCTGGAGGGGCGCGACATCGTGCTCAGCTCCACCACGCTCGACCTGCGCCCCTTCGAGCGGCGTGAGGGCGAGATGCTGCTCGGCCGCGACGTGCTCGATAAGCAACTGGTCGACATCGAGGGCCGGCGCGTGATCCGCGCCAACGACCTGCAGCTCGTGCTGGCGGACGGCGCCCTTCGCGTGGTCGGCGTCTGCGTCAGCGGGCGGGCGCTGCTGCGGCGGCTCACCGGGCGCTACGGCCACGGGCTGGCGCCGGGCGAGCGTGTGATCAGCTGGGAGGACGTCGAGGGGTTCGCCGTGCGCAACCCGCAGGTGCGCCTGCGCGTCAAGTACGAGAAGCTTTCGCGCCTGCACCCGGTGGAGATCGCGCATATCGTCGAAGACCTCTCCGTGCGCCAGGGCGCCGAACTGGTGGCCTCGCTCGACGACGAGGTCGCCGCCGACACGCTGGAAGAGCTGAGCGAAGAGCAGCGGGCCGACATCCTCGAAGGGCTGGACGAAGAGCGCGCCGCCGACATCCTCGAACACATGGGGCCGGACGACGCCGCCGACGCCCTCGCCGAGCTGGATGAGGAGAAGGCCGAGAGCCTGCTCAAGCGCATGGAGGCCGAAGAGGCGCAGGACGTGCGCGAGTTGATGACCTATGAGGAGGACACGGCGGGCGGCATTATGACCACGGACTACGTGGTGATGCCGCAGGGCCTCACGGCGGCCCAGGCGATCGCGCGGTTGCGGGCGCTCGAATGGAAGCCGGAGTTCTTGCACTACGTCTACCTGGTGGACGACGAGCAGCACGAGAAGCTGCTGGGGGTGCTCTCGCTGCGCAACCTGATCCTGGCCGATCCGCAGTCGCCGCTGGCCGAGATCGCCGAGTCGGAGTTCCGCACGGCCGCCCCGGACGACGACGCGGTCGAAGTGGCGCAACTGATGGCCGAGTACAACCTGGTGGCGCTGCCGGTGGTCGACGCCGAGGGCTGCCTGCAGGGCATCGTCACGATCGACGACGCGATGGAGTGGGTGCTGCCGGAGCCGGTCCGCCACCGCCTCCCCCGCATCTTCCGCGGCTGACTCAGCGGCCGTATGCAAAGCTACGGCCCAGCGTGGATACTGAGAGCGTGAACGGTCCTTCGGCCCTAGCGGTCGCGGCGGCGCGGCGAGCGCGACACCGAGCACGGCACGCGAGTTTCGGGCGTGGCAGCTTTGCTGCCGCGCCGGGCGAGAGGCGCGCGATGGAGCAGGTCGGTGGCAGAGCCGAGGAGGACCCCGGGCCCTCTGGGACTGGGGGCTGCACTCCTGCACCGCTTCCGGCGCCACGCCGCACCGGACGCCGCTGCCGCGCGCCCCGAAAGCGCTGAACCGCACCGCTCGACTCCCTACGAACGACGCACGCAGCGCACCCTCGCCGCGCAGGGTGCGCTGCAAACGGCGATCCGCCGTTTCCACATCCCCCGTACGCCTCTGCTCTGGCTGGCGATCTTCGGCCCCGGCCTGATCGCGGCCAACGCCGGCAATGACGCGGGAGGCATCGCCACCTATGCCCAGGCCGGCGCCTCCTACGGCTACTCGCTGCTCTGGGTGATCCTGATCGTCACCTTCTCGCTGGGCGTGGTGCAGGAGATGTGCGCCCGCATGGGCGCCGTCACCGGCAAGGGCTTCTCCGACCTGATCCGCGAGCAGTTCGGCATTCGCTGGACGCTGTTCGTCGCGGTTGCGCTGTTCATCGCCAACACGGGCGTGGCATTCTCGGAGTTCATCGGCATCGGCGCGGCGATGGAGCTGTTCCACGTCTCGCGCTACATTGCCGTGCCCGTCGCCGCGGCCGTGCTCTGGCTGATCGTCGTGCGCGGTTCGTACAAGGCGGTGGAGCGCATCTTCCTGGCGATGACCGTGGTGTTCTTCGCCTACCCCATCTCCGCCCTGCTGGGCCACCCGGACTGGCTTGCCGTCGCGAAGGGCACACTTGTGCCCACGCTGCACGCCAACCCCGACTACCTCAAGGTGTTGGTCGCGCTGATCGGCACGACGATCACGCCGTACATGCAGGTCTATGTGCAGTCGGCCGTGGCGGAGAAGGGCATCACGCCGCGCGATTACCCTCTGGAGCGGGCCGATGTCTACGCCGGCACGATCTTCGGCAACCTGATCTCGTTTTTCATCATCGTCGCCACGGGCGCCACGCTCTTCCTGCACGGCGCCGGCGTGCAGATCAACACGGCCAGCGAGGCGGCGAAGGCGCTGGAGCCGCTGGCCGGCGCGGGCGCCACCGTGCTCTTCGCCGTTGGCCTGCTGGGCGCCTCGCTGCTGGCCGGCGCCGTGCTGCCGCTCACCACGGCCTATTCGGTGGCGGAGGCGTTCGGCTTCGAGAAGGGCGTCTCGATGGGCTTTCGCGAGGCGCCGGTGTTCATGGGTATCTTCACGGGGCTGATCGGCGTCGGCGCCCTGGTGGCGCTGATTCCCGGCCTGCCCGTCTTCCAGGTGTTGCTGATCATCCAGGTCGTCAATGGGCTGCTGCTGCCCGTGGTGCTGATCGCGGCGCTGCGGCTCACCAACGACGCCGAGTTGATGGGCCAGTACCGCAACGGCCGCGTGTTCAATTTCATCGCGATCGCCACCGTGGTCTTTGTGATCGCGCTCTCGTCGTTCCTGCTGCTGGCCACGGTGCTGCAGCCCTTCGGTGTCGGCTTCGGCAGTTGATCCGCCGGACCGCCGCTTTGAACTGCTGCCTCCCGCCTGCGAGAATGCGCTCGCAAGCGTGGCGCCGCTCACCGCCGGCCGCGCCACGCCGGGCCAACACGCGGCGGCGAGAGGGCAGCATGGCCGAGACGAGCGTGGTGGTGCGTCTGGAAGACGGTTTCGTCTTCCGCGGCACCGATGAGGACGGCCTCAGCATCGTGATGGACGCCAGCAAGGACGTTGCCGGCAGTCAGGAACGCGGCCCCAGCCCGATGCGCGTGCTGGCGATGGCGCTGGGCGGCTGCACGGGCATCGACGTGATCTCGATTCTGCGGAAGATGCGGCAGGAGGTCACCGCGTACGAGGTGCGCGTCTCCGGCCCGCGCGCCGGCGAACATCCGCACGTATTCACGGCGCTGGAGGTGGAGCACGTGGTACATGGGCGGGCGCTGAACCCGGAGAACGTGCGCCGCGCCGTCGAGCTGTCCGCCACGCGCTACTGCCCGGCCAGCGCCATGCTGGGCAAGGCGGCGCCGCTGCGACATCGCTACCGCGTGCTCGACGAAGCGGGCGCCGAGCTTGCCACGGGCGCGATCGGCGAGCCTTAGCGCCCCGGCCCGCCCCCCGGACCGACGATTACCTGGTTGCCGCCCCCGCCGAGTCCCTGCACCCCACCCTGGCCGAAGGTTGAACTCGCTGTCCGCTTGCCGGCCGCGGGCCTGGTGACCTTGTCGCCGGCCTTCAGGCCCGCGGTGACCTCCGTTACGGCGGCGCTGGCGATACCGCCCTGCGTACTCACCTTGGTCGGCACGCGCTTGCCGTCCACCACCACGTCCACCACCTGGTTGCCGCCGGCGTCGCGGTAGATGTAGTTCGCCGGCACCCCCAGCGCGTTCGTCTTCGCCTGCACGATGATCTGAATGGAGCTGGCCGAGGCGCCAACCGGCGGCAGCGGCTGGCCCGGCGGCACCGTCAGCGTAATCACCACCGGATAGAGCACCACGCCCTGCGTGGTCGCGCCGCTGGGCACGATCGTGGTGATGAAGCCGGTCAACCTGGTGTTGGGCAGCGAGTCGAGCGCGACGGTGACCGGCATGCCGGCGGCGATCTGCCCGTAGGTCGTTTCATCGACCTGCGCGTCGAGCTCGATGTTGGTGGTGTTCACGATCTGCGCGATCGTCGTGCCGCTGGTCACCTGGTCGCCGGGATTGCCCGCCACCGTGGCGACGACGCCGCTGAACGGCGCGGTGAGCGTGGCGAAGGTCAGGTTGTTCTGCGCCGTGAGCACCGCCTGGTGCGCCTGTGTCACGCTCTCGGTCGCCTGCACGATATCGGTGGCCAGCGGCGGCGCCGTCGTCTGCGTCAGCTTCTTCTGCGCGGAGACGATCGTCTCGTTGGCGCTGGCGACGCCGCTCTGCGCCGAGGCGATCGCACTGTCCGAGTTGCCGGCGTTAGCGACGGCGTTGCTCACCCCGACGCCGGCCGTGCCCACCGCGACTTCGGCGTTCGCCTCGGCCGCCTGCGCGCTTTGCAGGTTCGCCTGCGCGCTCTGCAGCGCGGCCTGGGCGTTCTGCACGTCGGTGTCTTTGGGCGGCGCCACGGTCTTGTTGTAGTTCGCCACCGCCGTGTTGTAGCCCGACTGCGCCTGGTTCAGCGCCGTCGTCTCGCTACGGCCGGGCAGGTCAGCGAGGTTCAGATAGTTGTTGAAGTTGGTCTGCGCCGTGTCCAGCGCCGACTTGGCCGAGGTCACCTGCGCCTGCAACCCGCCGAAATCCTGCGTCGAGTACGGCGTCACCAGTTTTTGCAGGTTGTTGAGCGCCTGCTGGTAGGCCGCCTGCGCCGAGATCACCGCCGAACTCGCCTGGTTCACCTGCGTCTGCGCGTTCGTCTGCGATGTCGCCGCCGACGCGCTGCTGGCGCTGCTGGCGCCGCTGCTGCTTGGGCTGCCGATGGTGCCGCCGGTCGGGCAGGCCTCGGTGCCGTTGCTGAGCGAGAAGCAGGTGCTGGACGGCGCCGGCAGGCCCGTGGTCGCGGCGGTGGCGGCGTCGCTCTGCGCGTTGCTGAGGTTGGCCTGCGCGATGGCAAGCTGCTGCTGCGCCGTGTTCACGGCGAGCTGCGCGTTCGCCACGTCCAGCGGGTTGGGCGGCTGCGGCTGCGCGTTGGCCAGCGCCGCCAGCGCCTGCTGATAGCCCGCCTCCGCCTGCACCAGCGCCGTGTACTCCGGCCGCGTGACCATATCCGTGTGGTTCACGAGCCGGTCGTAGTTGTACTGCGCCGTATCCAGCGAGACTTTGGCCGCATCGACCGCCGCCTGCGCCACGGCGAGGTCCTGCGGGGTGGGGCCGTTGAGCAGCGCCTGGTAGTTATCCTGCGCGGTCTGCACCTGGCTTTGCGCCTGCTGCACGGTGGCCTGCGCGGTTTGTACGGAGTTGGTAGCCGTCGCCACCTGGTTCTGCGCCGTGGTGATGCCGTTGGCCGCCGTCACCTTGCTGGTGTTCGCGGTCTGGAGCTGGTTCTGCGCCTGCGCCGCCGCCGCCTGCGCCGCCGCCACCTGCGCCTTCGCCGCCTCGATCACGTCGGGCGTGGCGCCGGCCGTCAGCGCATCGAGCTTAGCCTGGGCGCTCTTCTCCTGCGACTGCGCCGTGTTCAACTGGATCTGCAATTGCGTCGGGTCTTCGGTGGCGATCACGTCGCCGGCGCGCACGCTCTGGCCCACTTTGACGTTGATCGTGGCCAGCCGGCCGGGATTCTGAAAGGCGAGCTTGGTGTTCTCCGGGGTCGTGATCGTGCCGGAGGTTTGCGCCGTCTGCGCGATCGTCTGCGGCTCGACCGTGATCGTGGCGAGCGGCGCGGCGGCCGTGCTGCCGCTGCCGAACGCCGCCTGGAACCCGTACCAGCCGAGGAAGGCGCCGCCGGCGAGCACCACCAGCAGCGCGATCGCCTGCCCGGGCGGGAACCGCAGCCCGGATTGCCGTGCCCGTTCGCCGATCGTCGCCATCGCTCCGCTCCCACACGCCCGCGGCGCTGCCGCCAGTCAGTATAGGGAGCACGCTGGGCATCTGCCTTAGAATTCTTTCAGCCAGCGCTGCGCACGCTGCGCGGCGACGGTTCGCCGCGGCACGATCGCCACGGCGTTGGCGCAATGCTTTGCCGTAGCGGCGCGTCATACTGATCGCAGCGCTTGGGAGAAGCGGCGGCGTGAACGCGCGTTGTCCGCGCGGGGCAAGCGCGACTGGCAAGCGAGGACGAGGGTGGCTGGCGCAGTCCGGCTGTTGTGTCTCATCGGCGTCGCGCTGCTCGCCGGAACGCTGGATGCCGGTCTGGCGGCGGGCGCGCCGGCACAGCCGGCGCCGTTCGCCGCCGCGCTCGCCTGCGACGCCCACAACCCCGCGATCAGCTTCCCGCTGCAAGGCGATGGCGCGGACACGCCGTTGCTGCCGGCGCCGTCGGGGCCGAACGCGGCGCTGGATACCGGCCTGCCGCGCATGGCGGTGCTGTGCCAGGCCGTCCTGCAGGCGCCGGCGTCCGGCGCCGCCTTCAGCCTGCCGGCGGGCAGCGTGAGCTTCAGCGTCTCCGGCCCTGGGCTGATCGTGGAGAGCGCCGCGCAGCTCGCGACCCTGCCCTGCGGCTCAGCGGCGCAGGGAATCGCCTGCACGGGCGCCGCCACATCCGGAGACGCGGCGGTGACCGGTCTGCCGGGGCTCGCGGTGCACATCGTCTTGCTGTCGAGGGCGGCGTTGCCGCCGCTGCCGGCCCCGGGCGCGATCAGCGTGCAGGCGCGCTACGCGGAAGATCCATCGCTCGGCGATGCGTCTGCTACGGCACAGGCCGCGATCGACCTGGCGCCGCCGAGCTACGCGCTGCTCGCCAGCGCCGATCAGCCACTGATCAGCAGCGGTCCCAACGCCGGCGTGGTGATCACGGCACGGCTGCGGCACGCGCTGCCCGAGAACTGCGCCGCGCTGGGCGACGGGCCGTATCTCTTCTGCCGCGGCGAGTCGCTTCAGCCGGGCGATGCCGGCGCGGAGGCGGGGACCGTGCGCTTTTCTACGGACCTGGGCGTCTTTGCCAACGGCGAAAGCGCGATCGACGCCGACTGCGGCGCGGGCGCCGGCGCTCCGCCCCTGGTGGCGCCGGCGCCGGGCTTCGATGCCCTCGTGCCCTATGATTGCAACGGGGCGAATGTGCGCCTTTCCGCCGCGGGCTTCGCCGGCGAGGCGACGATTAGCGCCGCATTTACTGGCGCGGTTACGGGCGCCACCGCGCAGGCCACGCTGTCGGTGACGATCGCCCCCAGACCGGCGACCTTGCCGCTCGCCGGCGGCTGCACTGCCGTGCTGGCGCCGGCCGGCCTGCCGTCGCACGCGCCGGTGACCGACCTGGTGGGCAGCATCAGCCCGGCCGGCGCCGTAGTGGCCATCTGGCGGCAGGACACGAGCAGCGGCGGATGGCTCGCGCTGTATCTGCGCGGCGGGCGAGCGCCGGTGGACGACGCCACCGTCGAGCCGGGACAGGCGATCTCGGTCTGCGTCGATGCGCTGGCCCAGTACCCGTTGGGCTAAGACCCGTATACCCGTGCTCCCGTGCGGTCTGTATGGTCGGAGGGCGAGCGCCCTTCCGGCGACGGGGCTACTCGAACAGCGTCGCCAGCGTAACGCGCACGCCGGGCAGCGCAACCGGCTCAACCACCGCCTCGCCGCGGAACAGCGTCTCGCGGTAGCGGCCGTCAGCTTGCCGGCGCCAGGCACGCAGCCAACGCTCGTAGGGATGGATCAGCCAGATCTCGGCGTCGCCGCGGCGCTGATACTCGGGGATCTTGGTGTTGACGTCGTAGTCGCCGGTTGACGGCGACCAGACCTCCACCACCAGCGGCATCGGCTCGTCGTACATCTCAAGGCCGCTTGAGTGTTCGGCCTGCTTTTTCAGTCGAGCGGATTGCGGCAACACGAACAGATCCGGCTGGAACGCATTCGTTGGGCTGATACGCAGCAGCGCGTCTTCCGATCGCAATCGGTAGCTATTTCGGTCTAGCTGTCTTGACAGGGTGCTTGTCAACCCGTCGATCGCATCGTTGTGCGGCAATGTCATCGGCGGCTTCTTTTGCAGGTGGCCGCAGACCAGCTCCCAGTGCCCATCGCCGTCCTCCAGCGCCACGCGTTCGTAGGTCTTGAAGCTGATCGGCATCACCCCACCTCGGATAGCCGCAGGCGGCCGCTCGCAACCTGCCGGCGCGTGCGGACGCCCCTGGCCCCTGGCACCTGTCATCCGTAACCGCTCACCTACACGGTGATCGGCACGATCGCCGGGCCGGCTCTGGCGTCGCGGCGCTGCACCTTCAATTCGTCCAGCTTCACCACACACTGTTCGGCCGGCAGGTTCTGCATGCCGCAGACGTTGCATGCCTCGCGGTGGCAGTCCAGCGTCTTCACCTTGTTCAGCGTGCGGTGCCACTCCTTGCGCTGGTAGGCCACGTTCACGCCCGAATCGATGTGCTGCCAGGGCAGCGTCTCGAACAGATCACGCTCGCGGTAGGCGTACCAACCGTCGTCCACACCCGTCTCGGCGAAGGCCTGCTGCCAGATGCGCCAGTCGTGGAACTCGCTCCAGGCGTCGAACTTCGCGCCGAGCTGCCAGGCGCGGTAGATTGCCGGACCCAGCCGCCGGTCCCCGCGCGAGAGCACGGCCTCCAGCAGGCTCTCCTTCGGGTCGTTCCAGGTGAACTCGACGCCGGCGCGGCGGCAGCCCTCGGCCAGCAGGCGGTGGCGTGGCTCCAGCTCTGCGGCCGTCGCCTGCGGGCACCACTGGAAGGGCGTGTGGGGCTTGGGAATGAAGTTGGAGGTGGAAACACGCACGCGCGCCCGGCCACCGGCGTACCTGCGGCCGATCTGCTTGACTTTGGCCGCCACGTCGACGATGCCCTGTACGTCGTCGAGCGTCTCCGTGGGCAGCCCGACCATGAAATAGAGCTTGATGCTGGTCCAGCCGTTCTTGAAGGCGTTCTCGCAGGCGCCGAGCAGGTCATCTTCCGTCACGAGCTTGTTGATCACGTCGCGCATGCGCTGGCTGCCGGCCTCCGGCGCCAGGGTAATGTTGTGCCGCTTGCCCTTGGAGACGGCCTCGGCCACGCGCACGGAGAAGGTGTCCACGCGCGTGCTGGGCAGCGAGACCTTGAGGCCGCGCTCACCGAACTCGGCGTTCAGCATCTCCACGATGTCCGCGATTTGCGTGTGGTCCGTGGTGCTGAGCGACATCAGCGAGATCTCGTTGTAACCGGTGTTATCCAGCAGCTCACGCGCCGCCTCGACGACCTCTTCTTTGGAGCGCTCGCGCACCGGGCGGTAGATCATGCCCGCCTGGCAGAAGCGGCAGCCCTGCGTGCAGCCGCGCTGGATTTCGATCGCGCCGCGGTCGTGGACGGTCTCCAGGTAGGGCACGATCGGCTTCGTCAACACGGGCGGCAGGAACTGCGCCACGCGGCGCATCACCGCCGGCGGCGCGGCCGGGTCGATCGGCACGGTCTGCTTCAGCGTGCCGTCGGCGTTGTACTCGGCTTTGTAGAGACCCGGCACATAGCAGCCCTGCACGCCGGCCAGCCGCCGCAGCAGTTCCGCCCGCGGGCCGCTCCCGCCACGCTTCCAGGCGCCGAGCACGTCCGCGACCTCCTGGATCAGCTCCTCTCCCTCGCCCAGCGCAAAGACATCGATGAAGTCGGTCATCGGCTCCGGGTTGAACGCGCCGCTGCCGCCGGCGATCACGATCGGGTCGCTGTCCGTGCGCTCGCGCGCCAGCACGGGGATGCCGGCGAGGTCGAGCATGTTGAGCACGTTGGTGTAGTCCATCTCATACGAGAGCGAGAAACCGACCGCGTCGAAGTCGCGCAGGCGGTGGCGCGTCTCCAGGCTCCAGAGCGGCGTGCCGCTGCTGCGCAGCTCGCGCTCCATGTCGGCCCAGGGCGCGTAGACACGCTCGGCCACGTAGTTCTCGTGACGGTTGAGCAGGTCGTAGAGGATGCCGAGGCCCAAATTGGACATGCCGATGTCGTACACGTCCGGATAGGCGAGGGCGATGCGCACGGCCATCGCCTCCCAGTCCTTCGTCACCTGGTTCCACTCGCCGCCCACGTAGCGCGCAGGCTTCGTCACCTTGCCCAACAGCGCCTCGATCTCCACGATCGGCGCGGTCGTCGCGGTTGCGTTCATGCAGAGACCTCCCGCCGGCGCAGGGCCGGCCCGCTCTATTGTATGCATGTATGCGCGCATTGGCGCGCGGCTCAGCGTCCAAGGCCCCCAAGCGTTGCCAGCCTTTCCTCCGGGCCACTCGGTGCACAACGGGCCGTGGCCGAGGCATCGCGCGCTGCCGTACGCTGAAGGGCAAAGCGCACCGCGGAGGAACGGCCATGGAGTACACCGCGATCGGTTTCGAACAGGACGGCGGCGTGGCGACGATCACGCTGAACCGGCCCGAGGCCTTCAACTCGCTGAACATGGCAATGGCGCAGGAGCTGTTCGACGCCGCGCACCGTTGCGACGCCGACCCGGCGATCCGCGCCGTGCTGATCACCGGCGCCGGGCGCGCCTTCTGCGGCGGCGGCGATCTGAAGAGCTTCGCCGCGCAGGCCGACACGCCGCGCCATCTGAAAGAGGTCACCACCTATTTGCACGGCGCGATCTCGCGCCTGGCCCGCAGCGACAAGCCGACGATCGCCGCGGTGAACGGCGCGGCGGCCGGCGCCGGCTTCAGCTTGATGCTGGCCTGCGACCTGGCGCTGGCGGCGCGGTCGGCGAAGCTCACGATGGCCTACACGAAGGCCGGCCTCTCGCCCGACGGCAGCTCCAGCTTCTATCTGCCGCGCATCGTCGGCATGCGTCGAGCGCTCGAGCTGACGCTGACCAACCGCGTGCTCAGCGCGGAAGAGGCCGAGGACTGGGGCATCGTCTGCCGCGCCGTGCCGGACGCGGAGCTCCTGCCGGAGTCGCGGGCGCTGGCGGCGCAGCTCGCGGAGGGCGCCACGCTCGCCTTCGGCAAGGCGAAGGCGCTGCTGCGCGGCAGCTTCTCCGAGTCGCTGGAGACGCAGATGGAGAACGAGACGCAGGCGATCTCCGAGCTCGCGCGCACGGCCGACTACCGCGAGGGCAGCGCCGCCTTCTTCGAGAAGCGGGCGCCGCGCTTCAGCGGGCGATAGGCTCGCCCCGCTCGCCGGCGGATTGCCCGCAGAGCCTGCTGGCGCGGCGCCGAAACGCCCGATTCCACGCCGCGCCGGCCAGTGTCGGCGCCGCCACTGCCATGCCCGCGGCGATGAGCGCGTGCCCGGCGACGAACAGCGTCTTGCCCGCCGCGCCGGCCAAGAGCAGCGCTCCCAGCGCGGGCGCGGCGCCGTTGCTGCTGTGCAAGCTGCGACGCAACCAGCCAAAAGGCCGCTATCGATTGCGTAATCGCCGGAGTCACGGTCGGGGGGGTAGTGGATGGAGAGTCACAAGCAGTGTGCGCTCCACGAGGCCCACTGTGCCAGCACCAAGCAACCGTCTTCCTCTACCGCGCTTCGCGGCCGGAGCGATGGGGGCGCGGGGTTCCGAGGACTGGGGGGCTTCCCTGCGAATAGCGGCTCCCCACTCTTGCATGCGGGCGACCGCTATCGCTAAATCGCTGCTATGGGCACCGAATACCCCGCGGGCAGAGGACGATCTGCTCTCCGCTTGCCGAATACGCGAATGCGCCCTGACCCGGATCAAGCGACGTTGCTCGCCGAAAGGCGCCGACCTCAGTATCATACAGGTACACGAAAGTATCCCCAGATGGTGCCAAGACCGAGACCGGACCGCTGTATGGGTTGCCAATCATGATGTACTGGCCGGACGGCACGGCGATTGAGAGTGCAGTGCCTCCGGTTAGCGCATCGGGGACGGATGGCGGAAGGGCGACAGCAGTCGGCTGCGAAAAGAGCGCCCAATAGCCTAGACCCGCAGTAACCCCCGGGCCGTGAGGCGCCGATACGATCCCGTGGGAGACCGATTCGTAGGCAACATCACCGGCCTGCAACGTATAAACATCGCCCTCCGTAGCCGTGAGATCGGCCTGTGGCGGCAAGCCCACGAGATTCCATCCGGACGGAAAGACTACCTGTGGTGTGAACCGCCCCGGGTATCCTGGAGGCTCCGGACTTTGAGAGGACGGAGCAATGGCAAAGGTGACCAGGTACCCTGCCGAGTTACGCGAACGGGCGGTGCGCATGGTGGTCGAGCACCGCAAAGACTATGCCTCGGAGTGGG